>DMJL01000266.1 GCA_003451785.1 Bacteroidales bacterium | reverse complement strand
GAAACTTGGACAGATATTCATCGTTTCTCCGACAACCAGTTGGTTCATTCGTTCAGAAACAGTCGAGCGAGCCAATTTTCTTGGCTTCCTACCGGAAGCGTGCTTACTTATGTCCATACAAGAAATAACCAATCTACCATTTTTCGCCACGATATAGCTACCGGTAGGATAACCACGCATTTGGAGGATACCGAGAGGTTGGAGTCGTTCAGATGGTCGCCCGATGGGTCGTTTATTCTTTACAGCATTCGGGAAGATGGAGTAAATGCTGATGCTACTCTTCGCCGTGTTTTGGGTATGGAAGACCGCCAGCCCGGTTGGAGAAACCGTCGCTTTCTATATCGCTACGATGTGAATTCCGGACTTGCAATGCAAATCACCTTTGGCAACTTATCTACTTCCTTGATGGATATTAGTCCCGATGGAAAACAAGCACTCATAGGTACCACCCGTAGCGACTTTAGCGAACGGCCTTTCTTCAAATCCGACCTTATACTGCTCGACCTCGCATCATTAACAGCCGACACACTCTTGGGAAATCAACGCTGGGGTGTTTCTGCATCGTTTTCGCCCGATGGAAGCAAGCTGCTCGCTATTGGAGGGCCTTCATCTTTCGATGGAGTAGGTGCCAATGTGCCTGAAGGTACCATTCCCAACAACTACGATAGGCAGGCTTTTATTTTTAATTTGAAAACCCGCACTGTAGATCCCATAACTCGCAATTTCGACCCGTCGGTGGTTTCGGCATTCTGGCATCCGGTGGACAACAACATCTACATTCTCACAGTGGATAAGGATTTGCAGAGAATTTACCGCTTTGATACCCGTCGTAGCGCATTCTCACTTGTGCCTACCCCCCCGAATATGATTACTGCAATGAGTTTTGCAGAAAATGCCTTGGTCGCAACATTTATGGGCAACAGAACCAATGCTCCTGCAAGAGCCTATGTTATGAATATGCGCAATCAGCAGGTACAAGTGCTTGCCGATACCGAAGCATTCAATTACCGGCATGTGGATCTGGGACCCGTAAGAGATTGGAACTTCACTACTTCTACCAATGTACATATCCTTGGCCGCTTCTATTTGCCCCCCGACTTTGACCCCGCAAAAACTTACCCGCTCATCGTTTATTATTATGCTGGTACTACTCCGGTGGGGCGCAACTTTGGTGGGCGTTACCCCTTTGGACTTTGGGCTGGCAACGGATACATCGTTTATGTGATGCAGCCGAGCGGAGCCATAGGTTTTGGGCAGGAGTTTGCCGCCGCCCATGTCAACAATTGGGGAATAACTGTGGCAGACGAAATCATTGAATCCACAAAAGGGTTTCTCGATGCGCATCCATTTATTGACAGAAGCCGTGTAGGTGCCATAGGTGCTTCCTATGGCGGATTTATGACCAAACTGTTGCTCACCCGCACCGATATGTTTGCTGCTGCAGTTTCCCATGCCGGCATCAGTTCTATCTCAAGCTATTGGGGGCAGGGATTCTGGGGTTATTCCTATAGTGCCGAAGCAACTGCAGAGAGTTTTCCTTGGAATCGCCGAGATATTTATGTGGATCAAAGCCCCCTCTTTCTTGCCGATAGGATTACAACCCCTTTGCTTATGCTTACAGGCGACGAGGACACCAATGTTCCGCCTGGCGAAAGCATTCAAATGTACACAGCCCTCAAACTTTTGGGCCGACCCGTGGAACTTGTTCTAATAAGAGGTGAAGACCACCACATCGTTACCTACAATCGCCGCATTGAGTGGCACAATACCATTATGGCGTGGTGGGAAAAATATCTAAAGGGCTATCCTGAATGGTGGAACGATTTGTTTCCGCCACGAAACTTTTAACTTTTTGCATAGGTTATTCTGATTGGTTTTGCCAACAATAAAATTAAACATTAGTGTCTGTTCTAATAAAATTGTGAAGGTTTAGATGTTTTTGATTCGCTTAGGTTATTGTTCTTGACCGTTTTGGCATTAGCCGAGCCTGTAATTTCCAGCTGGGCGGAATTGCAAATTCCGCCCAGATTGGGTAAATATAGAACACAGACGGACTATATGAAATCCGTGTTCAAGTAGGAGGTGATATTTTTAGGATTTTCTGTTTTTTTCTGACCGAGGACAATTGGTAGTGTTAGCCAATGGGTTTCAAAAGAAAACGCAAAGGACACCAACGAAAGAAATAGAAATTGCACTTAAAATTACGGCAGAGTATGAAAGCGAAAAATATAAATTTAAGTACTCTTGAAGAGTTCAAAGAAAAAAACTACGGAAAACGAGGAACCAAAGAGCGGGATGAGCTTGAGGCTGGTTATGATGCTTTTAAAATCGGTGCTTTGATTCACAATACTCGTGTTGAAATGGGCTTGACTCAAGAACAACTTGCTGAAAAAGCAGGGACAACCAAATCCTACATTTCAAAAATTGAGAATAACATAAAAGAAGCTCGCATTTCGACACTTCAAAAAATCATTGAACTTGGTTTTGGTGGTCGGCTTGAATTGAATATTAAATTCTGACAGACGGTTAAACCTGCACACATCGAAACCGCATTTTAATCACCCCGATATTATTGTCGGGGTGGTTTTTCCCTTTTGCTAAAGGATTTTGATTTGAAATGCAGCTGCAACATCAAAGCTGCAAATGACCTACAAACACTATTCTAAATCTGCCTGCTTAGGATTATTTCCATCAAAGAAATTCCGCAA
>DMJL01000315.1 GCA_003451785.1 Bacteroidales bacterium | reverse complement strand
GGATTACCCAAAGCATTATCAGCAGTATTGAGCGTTACTATCCTGATTGCACTACTCTTCGCAATTGGATACATCATGTACAATCAAGTGCTAAGTCTTACCGGCGAATTTGGACTAATTGAGCAAAGAATTCAGGAAATAATTATCTCGATCAATCAATTTGTAGAGCAACACATTGAGGGGGTAATACCCATACCGATTGGCGACCTACAGCAATCCATATTCGACTATCTATCGGGCAATATTGCCAATATTACACAAGGTGCCATTTCAACCATCACTTCCCTTACCATCTTGCTCATTTTTCCGGTGTATATTTTCTTGTTTTTGTATTACCGACATTTCCTTTTCCGATTTGTATTGATGGTGTTTGCCGAACATAACCGTGAAAAGGTGAAGCAAGTTGCCCAGCAAGTGCAAGAAATAGTGCAAAATTATATTGTGGGAATGTTTATTGTAATTCTCATACTGGCTGTTCTATACACCGCCCTTCTTTATGGATTGGGAATAAGGCATGCCATATTCTTTGCACTATTTGCCGCACTGCTCAATGTGATACCCTATGTTGGTCCGTTTATCGGGGCTACCCTTCCCATCACATTTGCATTGTTTACCAAAGATTCCCTTGTGTATCCTGTGGTGATTTTTGCAGCATTTTATGTGATTCAAAGTATTGAAGGCAACTTTCTTACTCCTAAAATCACAGGGAAAAAAGTTTCTATGAATCCGTTTATGACCATTGTTGCACTCTTTATAGGAAACTTCATCTGGGGGTTAGCTGGAATGATTTTGTTTATTCCGGGCATGGCAATTCTCAAAGTGATTTTCGATGTAATACCGGGAATGGAACCCTACGGATTTTTGTTGGGTACTAATAAGAAAGGGAGTAACAAACCAGTTGATAAGTTAGTCATCAAAGATCGAATCAACCAGTTGCGAGGCAGATTGAAAAAATTCCGAAAATCCAAAGAATCCAATAAGGATGATTGAAATAGCGAAGCCTTAAAAATTCCGTCTTTTTATCAAAAACCAGATTTTTCTTTCTAAGAATTTGGCAGTAAAAGTCATATAAGGTTTTAGGCAAACTGCAGTTTTTCCCAATCTTAGAAACCGGTAAAAGAAGCATAAATACATTTGCAACGGCTTTTTTGCAGATCAAAGCTTACCACCAGCAGAATATTGGGCAATATAGCGACCGTTTGCAAAAGCGCAGCTATTTTTAGCTTTACAATTTTTCTCAAAACTCACATCGCTTTTGTGAGAATCCAAAATCTATTGCACCCCTGCAAATGCAAACTGGCATGTAGCTCACAAGCAGGGACATCACGCAAAGTATGATTCCGGGTATTCGATATCGGCAAGATATAGGCCATGCGCAGGTGCAGAGTAGCCCGCCATTTTTCGATCTTTGGAAAGAATTATTTTCTCAAAATCATCCACCGACTTTTTGCCCAAACCTACTTCAACCAGAGTGCCCACAATGGCTCTAACCATATTGCGAAGAAACCGATTGGCTGTAATTTCGAATGAAATAATATGGTGGTTTATACTCCATTCGGCATGCTGAATGTTGCATAAATAGTTTTTGACATCGGTATGCGAGCGAGAAAAACACTGAAAATCGTTGTATGCCAACAATGGTAACGCAGCTTTTTGCATGGATTGCAAATCCAAGGGTCTATCTACAAACCACGACCAATCATTGAGAAACGGATCCTTTTGGGTGTGAATTTTATAATGGTATGTGCGGTTTGCGGCGGAGTATCTTGCATGGAAATCGGCAGATACCGAAACTATCTTTTGCACAGCAATACTCGAAGGCAAAAGGCGATTGAGTTTATAAACCAACTGTTCTGGATTGAGCACTATGCCTTGGGGCAAATCGAAATGTGCTGCATAACGCTTAGCATGCACACCCGTATCGGTACGCCCTGCACCTACAGTTTCCACCGGTATTCTCAGCAGTGTGCCTAACGCATCGTTTAAGGTTTGCTGCACAGTATTACCATTTGGCTGCACCTGCCAACCGCAAAATGTTGCACCATCGAAGCTCAACCAAATCAAATACCTATAATTATGCATGGGCGGATAAAGTTTGCATCGCAAAACTAATACAATCCATCCTACCTGCATAAATTTTGCAGTAAGGCTTCAAATCAAGATCCTTAAAAGTTCCATTTGGCATCAAAAATGGCTATTAGTGAAATTTTATTAAGAATAATTATAAATAAGCTATTTTTTACAAAATAATTAAAGAATTTTTTATTTATTAAAAACTACTTTTTACTTTTATGCCCACTAAAGTACTAATCTATATTAAAGTTCACATTATCAACCCAACTAAAAATTTTATGACCCGAATTGAGCAATTTGTTAAGGAACAAGCCGACTACTACGGCAGACGAAGGAATAGCTTAATGCCCATTTTGCAGGCGGTGGTGCAATCGGAGCGTTATCTTTCAGAAGAAGCCATGGTGGCAGTGGCAGAGGAATTAGATTTAAGCACCGCAGATGTATTTGGAACGGCGTCGTTTTATACCTTTCTCGACACTGTGCCACGGGGCAAAAACATCATTAAAGTGTGCAAAACTATTACCTGCCACATGAAAGGCAAAGATGAAATCATCAGCACTATCGAAGACCAGCTAAAGATAAAGCTCGGCAGTACATCGAGCGATGGGCGTTTCAGTTTATTGCAAGCCAACTGTTTGGGATGGTGCCACAAAGGCCCTGTAATGCTTGTAAACGATGAAATTTACACCGAAATCACACCCGAGAAAACTGTAGAAGTCATCAGAGATTATTTGAAAAAAACCAAATAATCCAACATCATGGCTGCAACCGAAAATTGTCGGGCAGAGACTTCTTAACAGACAATACAAAACATTCCCATGTTGCACAAGGTGTGCAGAATACAGAAAACAGCAAAATTTTGAAAGATTATGAAAAACAAAACCATAAAGAAAGTAGATCTCATTTTTGAACAGGTAGATCATCTGGCTATCTTGGATAAGACACTGAATCGCAGTAGCGAAGAGATAATATTAGATATCATAGACTCCGGACTTAGAGGCAGAGGAGGTGCCGGCTTTCCAACAGGACTAAAATGGAAGTTTGCTCGCAACGAAGATTCCGAACAAAAATATGTGATTTGTAATGCCGACGAAGGCGAGCCTGGCACATTCAAAGACAGGGAAATCCTCACACAAGTACCCGAAAAGGTATTGACAGGAATGGCAGTTTGCGGCAAAGCTATTGGAGCCAGCGAAGGATACATATACTTAAGGGCGGAGTATAATTTCCTACTGCCCATGCTTCACCAAAAGATTGACACATTCAACAATGTACTAAAGGAAAAAAAGTTTGACTTTAGCGTTGCTATTCGTTCGGGTAGCGGGGCTTATGTTTGCGGAGAAGAAACCGCACTGATGGAATCCATGGAAGGATTCAGGGGAGAACCCCGCAATAAACCCCCATTTCCCACATCGAAAGGATATTTGGGAAAACCCACTTCTATCAATAATGTAGAGACTTTGGTTTTTGCATTGATGATAGCAAACCTTGGCCCCAAAATGTTTAAAGAGCTTGGCACATTCGACTCCAGAGGTTCTAAGGTTTTCAGCATATCGGGCGACACGCCAAGTGCTGGCATTTATGAACTGGAATTGGGCATGACACTTGAAGATTTTGTAAACGAATTTGGCGATGGTGATACTAAAGCAGTGCAGATTGGTGGTGCATCGGGCTATTGTGTGGCTCGCAAAAACTTCAAAAGTACGGTTATCGGATTTGAGGGAATTCCTACAGGAGGCTCAATGATGTTATTCAACAGCTCAAGGTCTATGTACAATATTTTGCGCGACTATCTGGAATTTTTCGAAGAGGAGAGCTGCGGGCAATGTACTCCATGCAGGATAGGATGCCAGCAATTGCTAAAAGGTGTGGAGGCAGTAAAAAAAGGGTTGAAACCTCCATCATATTTAGAAAATTTACAAAGACTCTCAGAGACTATGAAGATAGCATCCAAATGTGGTCTTGGGCAGTCTGTTGGCAATCCATTCAACTCCATCATCAACAACTTTAGAGAGGAAATCATTTATTAATAAGCAATTACTTCGGTTTTAAAAATTAGAAAAAACAAAAATCATGAGTAAATTTCAGGTTAACCTCAAAATAAACAATCTCGCCATTGCTGTTGACGAAGGAACCACCATTCTCGAAGCAGCCCGTCAACTCAATTTTAATATTCCCACCTTGTGCCATCACGATGATATATGCGTGGCGGGCAATTGCCGTGTGTGTGTTGTGGAGCAAAAAGGCTCAAGGCTGTTACCTGCGGCCTGTGCAACTCCGGTAGGCGAAGGAATGGAAATACTCACCAACAGCATGAAAGTTAGGCAGGCACGCAAGCATGTAGTAGAGTTATTGCTTTCCGAACATAATGCCGACTGTACCAGATGTATTAAAAATGGGGAATGTGAGTTGCAGAAAATGTCTAACGAATACCGAACTGGCAATAATCAATTTATTAGCCTTTTGAAAGAAAAAGATAAGGTGATAGACTTTTCGAGTCCGTCCATTTCAAAGGATGATAGCAAATGTATAAGATGCCAAAGATGTGTGCGCACATGCGCTGAGATGCAAGCCGTTAATGCCCTTACGGTTGCATACAAGGGCAACAATATGCGCATCAGCACATTTCTCAACAAGCCTATGAACGATGTGGTATGTACCAATTGCGGTCAGTGCATAAATCGGTGTCCAACAGGGTCGCTTACAGAAAGAACCTATGTGGATCAGGTTTTTGAGGCGGTTTATGACCCAACGAAATTTGTGGTTGTGCAAACGGCTCCTGCTACACGAGTAGCTATTGGGGAAGAATTTGGATTGGAGCCTGGTACCCGTGTTACAGGCAAAATGGTAGCAGCACTTCGCAGGATTGGATTTGACAAAGTATTGGATACCGACTTCTCTGCCGACCTTACTATAATTGAGGAAGGCTACGAGTTGTTGAGCAGGCTCAAAGCTGCATTGGTAGATGGAAAAGCACCCGCCCTACCCATGATGACAAGCTGCTCGCCCGGTTGGATAAAATTTCAAGAACATTTGTATCCCGAACTATTGGAAAACCTATCATCATGCAAATCGCCACAGCAAATGTTTGGTGCCTTGGCCAAAACATATTATGCAGAGCGCATGAACAAGAACCCTGCCGATATGATTGTAGTTTCTATAATGCCCTGCACAGCAAAGAAATTTGAAGCAAATAGACCCGAAATGCGCGGAAGCGGATATAAGGATGTTGACTTTGTGCTTACCACACGCGAATTGGGCATGATGATTCGCCAAGCTGGGATTGATTTTAACAAATTAGAAAACGAATCGTACGATGGCATGTTAGGCGAATCAACAGGTGCCGGAGTAATTTTTGGCAATACAGGAGGCGTAATGGAGGCGGCATTGCGAACAGCCTACGAAATAATCACAGGAAGGGAAGTACCATTTAGCAACCTCAGCATAAAACCAGTAAGAGGCATGGAAGGCGTAAAGGAAGCAGCCATAAGATTCAAAGATGTGCTGCCCGAATGGAATTTCTTAGAAGGTGTAGAACTCAAAGTAGGCATTACCCATGGCTTGGCAAATGCTAAACTCCTAATGGATAAGGTGAAAGAAGGAAATACGGGCTTCCATTTTATCGAGATTATGGCATGTCCGGGTGGGTGCATTGGAGGTGGTGGTCAACCTCTACCCACTACACTTGCAATTCGTAAAAAGAGGGCATCAGGACTCTACGAGGAAGATGAAAAAATGATTCTCAGAAAATCCCACGAAAATCCGGAAGTGAAGGAATTGTATCAAAGTTTCTTGCATCAGCCATTAGGTCATCGCTCCCACGATTTGCTACATACTCACTACTACTCGCGCAAGAAAATTTAATTAATGCCTTTTTCCAATATTTAAAAACACATCCCATCTCGCAATGCTTCATATTAATTTGTTTATAAACATTTTACCAAAATGAGATGGGATGTTTTTTGAATTTTTCAGATATTTATTTGATGAATTTTTTCTTATTATTTTTTTTTATTGTGTTGTTCAATAATTTTGCTTTTCTTTATTAACACGATGGATAAAAATTTCAAATTGGTTTCGAAGCATAGCAACCTATTTAAGACAAAGCAATTAGTCGTTTCATTTTCAACATTTTAATCTTTGTTATTTTTTTCACAATCAGGTAAATTTTTTTTACCTTATTTGTAACTGTGTGTATCTTTGCATTAGTGAAAATTTTCCTGATTTACATTTTATCTGGAATCCAAAATAATATTATCAAAACTCGGCGAACCATGAGTGAACCACAAGTCGAAGCACCAAACTTTATTAATCCATCAGTTCCTGAACCCACTTTGAGAAGGTTGCCGGGATACTTATGCTACTTTCAATCTTTGCAGCAAAACCACCTAAAATACATTTCGTCGAGTGTAATAGCACATGCATTTAAGATTGACCCAACATTAGTTACCAAAGACTTGTCGTACACAGGCGTTAAAGGTCGCACTAAGGTTGGGTACAGCCTTGAAACCCTAATTGAAGCTATTGTGCAATTTCTGAAATTTAACCAGCAAGAAAACGCCTTTTTGTTTGGAGTAGGTAATTTGGGCAAAGCCCTGCTTCAATATGACGGGCTGAGGCAGCATGGGATAAAGATTGTTGCATGTTTCGATATTCATCCCAAGGTAATTAACACAACCGTTGCTGGCCTTAAAGTTTATCCATTGCAGGAGTTTCGCGACTTATCGCGCAAAATACCTGCTCGATTGGGAGTGATTACCACACCCGACAACAAAGCACAAGAGACAGCAGATCTTTTGGTAGCTTGGGGCATGAAAGCTATATGGAATTTCACTCCCCAATCCATAAAAGTTCCCGAAAAAATTGTTGTGGTAAATACGAACATTTACGCCGATCTGGCGGTTATCCTTCACAGACTTAAACAAAGCTAAGTTGCTGAATTAAAACACTATGCATCACAAAAGCAGGCGTTTTTTAGAATTGTTCTAAATTTCAACCGAATAAATTCTATTTCAATCTTATCCCCTATATTTATTCTTTTGTGCGAAACACAAAAACATTAAGCAGAAGTTTCGATATGTTAACTATTTAACAACTTATTTGGTTCGTAGGATTAGAGTAGTTAATTTTGTTGCGCTACAAAATTGAGAATCTTAAAGTTTTGATGGGCACGATAAATAGTGCTTAGGGATACCAAAATCTTAATTCAGTAAACAATGAAAATATCGGAGATCGAAAAATTGCTAGAAGGTAGAGTTGTGTGTTGCGAACATAAAATGGATTTATCGTTTGAGATTGCTTGCGCATCCGACCTTATGAGCGATGTACTTACCCTGAGCCACGATAATGTTTTATTAATTACAGGACTCAACAATGTCTCCACCATTAGAACAGCGGAGATGTCTGATATTCATTGTGTGATTCTCGCCCGCAACAAGACGGCCAATGCCGAAATGCTTGCGTTAGCTAAGGAGTTGGGCATTGTGATTATTGAGTGTCCTTATTCCGTTTTTAGGGCGAGTGGTGTTTTGTTTCAGACCGGAATCAAACCCATTTATTAGATTATGGATGTAAAGTCTGAATCCATGCATTTTACCTATAATGTCGAGGGGGGGAATTTCACGCGTGCTGGCTATGCTTCGAGCGAGATAAAGAAGATTCTTAAGCAGCTCAATGTGGATTTAGCTATCATAAAACGCACCGTAGTTGCAAGCTACGAGGCTGAAGTAAACATTGTTGCCCACGCTTACTCAGGAACTATTTTTGTGGACATCACCCCAGAAACCATTCTCATTAAGTTTGTTGATGAAGGTCCCGGTATTCCCGACATAGCCATGGCCATGAAAGAAGGCTTTTCAACAGCAACCAGCAAGGTGCGCGAAATGGGATTCGGAGCAGGTATGGGATTGCCCAATATCAGAAAAAATGTGGATAATATGAACATTACCAGCGAAGTAGGCAAGGGAACAGTTTTAGAATTAACCATGTATCTGCAATAAACCATTATGGCCGAAAAGTACTTCCATCATGCATTAAAATTTCGACGCGAGGTGTGCATCGGATGTTCGCATTGCATGAATGTATGTCCTACGCAAGCCATTCGTATCCATAGTGGTAAGGCAGAACTTACCGATAATCGTTGTGTAGATTGTGGTAAGTGCTACATGGCTTGCCCGGTGGGAGCAATCATTGTGGAACAGGATGACTTTTCGCAAATTTTCATGTATCGCCATCGCATTGCACTCATACCCGGCGTATTGTTGGGTCAATTTCCGGGAAAAGTAACCAATATGCAAATTTATAGCGTATTGCTCGATATGGGTTTTACGGAAGTAGAGGAAGTGGAAAAGGGCACGGGAATACTTAGAATGGCAATGGACTCCTATTTGCAAGAAAACCATCACCTAAAACCCCTAATTTCATCCTTTTGTCCTGCCATAGTTAGGCTTATACAAGTTAGGTTTCCGTCGCTTACCGAAAACATCATGCTTCTAAAAGCTCCCCTTGATGTTACGGCAACCTACATAAGAAAAAAGTATGCGGAGATGGGCGTAGATCCCAAAGAAGTAGGTATTTACTACATTACCCCTTGCGCTGCTAAAATAGCAGCAGTGAAAAGCCCTGTGGGCGACAAATTTTCGCAGATTGATGGGGTGATAAACATGGATGTGATTTTCAACAAAGTGTACACTGCAATGAAACAAGGATTTGCAGGCAAAAATCAATGTAGCTTACCTGTTTCTGCACCTTTGAAGCCTTTTCAACAGTTGTGGACGCTCACCGAAGGCGAAGCATCTTTGTTTCCGGGTCGCTCCCTTGCAATTGACGAGATTTCTAATGTTATAGAATTTTTGGAGAAGTTAGAGAATGAAGAAACTTGCGATATCAACTTCTTAGAGCTTAGAGCCTGTGACCAAAGTTGCGCCGGTGGAATCCTTGCAAGCGGCAACAGATTCTTCACTGTAGAAAGATTGCGCAAAACAGCCATAGAAACAGCTGCTAAAGAAGACACAAAAGTGGTAGAAGCATCAAACGATATACTTAACCACACCCAACATTTACTGCAAAACATGGCGGTGAGCAAGGTGCTTCCAAGAGCAATGGACAAACTCGATGAAGATATGAAGATGGCCATGCTCAAGATGCAAATGGTGCGAGAGATTATGAAAACTCTTCCTTATGTGGATTGCGGGCTTTGCGGCGCACCCACTTGCAGAGCATTGGCTCAAGACATTGTGCAAGGTAAGGCCAAAATAACAAACTGTATTTTTATCCAGAAGAAGTATGAGCAAAAAAACTGGCTCAACCCACAAGAAACTATGGATATTTTGAAACAAGTATGGGGCGACGACAAGTTTACCGACCCCGATAACACAAAATTCGTAACACTATGAAAGTATCTGATGTTGTTGAAAAATTAGGTCTTAAAGTGCTAAGTGGAGCCAAAGGTCTTGATCTGGAGGTTACGGGTTGCTATGTATCAGATTTGCTAAGCGATGTTATGGGCAAAGCCGATGCCGGCCAGATATGGATCACCCTGCAAACCCACAGGAATGTAATGGCAATTGCATCGCTCAAGGACCTTGCAGCTGTAATTCTGGTATCAGACCTTTTGCCAGAAGACGACACGGCAAAGCAAAGTGAGGAGGAAAACATTCCGGTGCTTGGAACGCATCTTCCCACCTTCGAAATAGCTGGCAAACTATATGCATTATTAACAAAATGAATCTTTTCAAAGCCGACTTGCACATTCACACGGTATTGTCGCCATGCGGCGATCTGGAGATGAGTCCCGGAGCGATTGTAAGAATTGCTGCGAGCAAGGGCATTGATATTTTGGGAATTACCGATCATAATAGCACAAAACACGGTATGCTTACAAGCAAGTTGGCAAAAGAAAAAGGCATTTTTGTTCTTTGCGGGGCAGAGGTTACTACTAAGGAAGAAGTGCATTGTCTTTCATTTTTTGAAACACCCGACGCATTAGAAACTTTTCAGCAATATTTAGACAAGCACCTATCGTTTGTGAAGAACGACCCTAAAGTGTTTGGATACCAAGTAGTGGTAGATGAAGACGAACAGATTTTGGAGTTTGAAGAAAGGTTGTTGATATCAGCTTTAGATCAGAGCATTGACCAGGTTGCAGCTGAAGTGCGGTCGCTCAATGGCTTGTTTATACCTGCACACATCAACCGACCCAGATTCGGACTTCTTAGTCAATTGGGCTTTGTGCCAAAAGGGTTGAATCCGGATGCCTTTGAGATTTCCAACGGAGTAACCCCCCAAGCAATGAAAAGCAAGTATCCGGTTATGGCCAATTCGGCTTTTATAACCAGCTCCGATGCCCATTTCCCAGATGCAATAGGAGGTGCATTCTCTATGTTCAAAATAGAAAAAAGAAGCTTTTCGGAAATCTACAAGGCACTGCACAACATTGATAACAGAAGTGTATGGCCGGCAAATCAGGCAAAAGCATGAAGGATATATCGCTACATATACTCGACCTTGCTCAGAACTGCCTTACAGCAGGGGCTACAATCGTTACCATATTGCTTGAAGAATGCCTGCAAGACAATATTTTCCAAGTAAGCATTGCGGATAATGGAAAAGGAATAGCAGCAGATGTATTGCCAAGGGTAGCAGATCCATACTTTACCACACGGAAAACCCGAAAAGTGGGTATGGGATTGCCATTATTAAAACAAAATGCTGAAGCTACAGGCGGCACCTTTCAAATATCGTCGGAAGTAGGAGTTGGAACAAGAATATGTGCAGTTTTTCAGCACAACCACTTCGATAGACCGCCGTTGGGCGATATTGCCGGTGTAGTCGTATTGCTTGTGGGAGCTAACCCCGAAATTCGCTTTGTTTATACACATCGCACGCAGACAGGGAATTACACCTTCGATACTGCCGAGGTACAAGAAGCCTTAGATGGGCTGCCGCTAAACGATTACAATGTAATGCAGCTATTGAAGGGAATGATAAAGGCAAACATAAATGCACTAAAATCACAATAACACATATTAAATGCTTAATTTGAAAACACTAAAAAGAAGATTATAACCATGACAAAAATCACATCTCTGGCCGATTTAAAGAAATTAAAGGCCGATCTCAAGTCGAAGATAGAATTGAGAGAAAAAAGCGACAGCCCTGAGGGTCGCATACAGGTAAAAGTTGCTATGGCAACCTGTGGTATTGCAGCTGGGGCAAAAGTAATAATGGAATATATGCTGGAAGAGTTAGACAAAAGAGGCGTGGATGCAATAGTGTCGCAAACCGGTTGCTTAGGGTATTGCTTTGCCGAACCTACGGTGGAGGTTGTGATACCCGGAAATGAGCCAGTCGTTTTTGGATATGTTGACTCCAAGAAAGCGAATGAGATTATCGAAAAATACATCAAGAATGGGGAGTTGTTAGACGGAATCATTCCGGTAAATTATCAAAAAATTGATTAAATAATTTAAAGGAGGAAATAGTAATGGGTAAGTACAAAATGCACATGCTTGTTTGCGGTGGCACTGGTTGCCGCGTATGCGACAGTGATGTGTTGGTGCAGAATTTAAAGAAAGAAGCAGCTGACAAGGGCGTAGAAAGCGATGTACAGGTAGTTACTACCGGTTGTTTTGGCTTTTGCGAACAAGGTCCCATAGTGAAAGTGATTCCCGACAATACCTTTTATGTGGGCGTAAAACCTTCTGATGCAGAAGTTATTATCAAAGAACATGCTGTAAAGGGACGCAAGGTGGAACGGTTGCTATACAAAGACCCTGTTAGAAAGGAACGCATTCCCGATTCAAAGCAAATGGGTTTTTACAAGAAGCAGATAAGGATTGCTCTTAGGAATTGCGGGCTTATAGATCCCGAAAACATCAGCGAATATCTTGCAGCGGATGGCTATGAGGCCTTGGGCAAGGTACTATTGGAAATGACCCCAGAGCAGGCTATAAAAGAAATTATGGATTCGGGTCTTCGTGGGCGTGGAGGCGGTGGCTTCCCTACAGGTCTTAAGTGGCAAATAGCCCGCAATGTAATCAACGAGCAGAAGTATGTTGTTTGTAATGCCGATGAAGGCGACCCTGGCGCATTTATGGATAGATCCATTTTGGAGGGCGACCCACACACAGTGTTGGAAGCTATGGCCATCAACGGATACTGTATTGGCGCAAATAAGGGACTTGTGTATATCAGAGCAGAATACCCATTGGCTATTCAAAGGCTAAAAATAGCGATACAACAAGCGCGTGAGTTTGGATTGTTGGGCAACAATATATTAGGAACCGATTTCTGTTTTGATATTGAGTTGCGCTATGGTGCAGGAGCATTTGTGTGCGGCGAAGAAACTGCACTCATCAAATCTATGGAAGGTCACCGAGGAGAACCCACATTCAAGCCACCATTTCCGGCACAGAAAGGATATCTTGGCAAACCAACCAATGTGAATAATGTGGAGACCTATGCCAACATTCCTGTAATCATTAACAAAGGATCTGCTTGGTTTGCCAGCATTGGCAGCGAAAAATCAAAAGGCACCAAAGTATTTGCATTGGCAGGTAAAATCAACAATGTAGGATTAATTGAAGTTCCCATGGGTATAACTCTAAGGGAAGTAATTTTTGAGATTGGTGGAGGCATCAAGGGTGGTAAGAAATTCAAAGCCGTTCAAACAGGTGGACCATCAGGAGGCTGCCTGTGCGACAAACATCTTGATACACCCATAGACTTCGACAACCTTTTGGCAGCCGGCTCCATGATGGGCTCGGGTGGAATGATTGTGATGGATGAAGACGATTGCAT
>DMJL01000061.1 GCA_003451785.1 Bacteroidales bacterium | reverse complement strand
CGGTTTGGCTGATTATTTTGGGCTTGGCACTATGGGCGGATGCCATTTTTTTTGCCCGACCTGCAATGCCTGAAGCAAATGATGCTGCCCCTCTGTATCAAATTGTAATAATACTGCTTCAAAATCTGCCCTTGCTAAATGTGCTGCTGGGTCTGGCATTGTTGATAGCCCAGATGTTTATTATCAACGGAATGTGCTACAACTACAATCTACTTGGAAAGTCGTCGTGGCTGCCGGGCTTCTTTTACTTGCTACTAATGAGCAGTCATCCCAATTATCTTTTTCTTACATCAGGGTTGGCAGCCAACTTCTTTCTGTTGATTGCCATCGACAGAATGTTTTTGCTTTTTGAGAAAAAGGATCCGTCACTCGAAGTTTTTAATGTGGCAACCCTAATTTCGATGGCAGGCCTATTTCACTACAGCATGTTTCTATTTGTGCTTTGGCTAATGGTTGTAATTGTAGTCTATTTTCTGCCATCGGTTCGCACCTTTGCCAGTGCAATTACTGGTATAGGATTTCCGCTGGTGTTTCTGGTAGCTTGGTATTTCTTAAACTTGCAATTGGAGGAAGAGTTCGTGAGATTTACTGAGCGATTCGACCCTGGATTTCTGTTTGAAGAAAGTCTTTCGCTCTATGAGAAAATACTGCTTTTTTCCTTGGCTGGAATTACAACAGTAGCCTTATTTGCGCTGCTAACCGGGAAAATTGGTGAAAAAATCAATAGAGTGCGCAACAGAACTGCATCTATTGTGTACTTCTTAATTTTTGCAGTTGTGTCGATGCTGTTCTTTCAATCCGAAATCGAAGCCAGTCATAATATTATTGCCATTCCACTTGCTGTATTTTTTGCCATGTTTTTTCAAAGCATCAAGCGAATTTGGATAGCAGATTTATTGGTTTATCTGTTTCTGAGTTTGATAGTGTTTGGGAAATTGCAACAAGCAGCAATTTGGTAAAAAGTAGTTTTTTTATCTACCAACCAAGGACGGTTAAATTTTTATCTTTGCCAAAAAAACTGATTCCATGAAATTTGGTGTTGTAGTTTTTCCCGGTTCAAATTGCGACCACGATATGGTCTATGTGTTAAAAAAACTCCTTGGGCAGCAAGTCGAGAGTTTGTGGCATAAGGAAAAAAGCCTGAAAAATTGCGATTTTATCATCATTCCCGGAGGTTTTTCCTATGGCGATTACTTGCGTTCGGGTGCAATAGCGCGGTTTTCGCCAATTATGGAGCAAGTTGTCGCTTTTGCGGATAGCGGGAATCCGGTGTTGGGTATTTGCAATGGTTTTCAGATTCTTTGCGAAGCACGGTTATTACCGGGCACCCTTTTGCACAACAACAACCACAGGTTTATTTGTCGAAATGAGTACATCAGAGTTGAGTCGAGCAACAGCTTGATTACCCAAAATTATAGTAAAGGTACTGTACTCAAAATACCTATCGCCCATGGCGAGGGGCGTTACTTTGCTCCCGACGATGTTTTGAAAACGCTGAACGACAACGACCAAGTGTTATTTCGCTACAGTTCTTCCCAAGGAGAAGTATCAGACACATTCAATCCCAATGGGTCGTTGGAAAACATTGCAGGAATTTGCAACGAAAAACGAAATGTTTTTGGGATGATGCCCCATCCCGAAAGAGCCGCAGATGCTGAATTGAGGAATATGGCAGGGTTGCCGGTTTTTGAGGCGATTATCCAACAAGCTGCCGGTATTAAAGCGGGTTTGTAATGGTAATGCATTGATTTTAATGCTTATAGCTGCAATTTGCTATTGCAATGTCCCAAGTTTTGTAATCGCGCCCCCTGTTTTGAGCCTTTTGGGATAGGATTCTTTAAAATACACTTCGTTTTATGATGGTAATTCCTAATTCCTTTAATTCGGGAGTAAACAGAATCCTTATTGGAAACGCGGCAAAATAGAGACTTCCTTGTTGTAAGGTGGCTAATTAGGAAATGTTACAGGTGCGCTAAGGACCTTACAGTCCAAAGCATGGTTTGCAATTTGAGAGTACTTGCGGTAAGGATAATTCTTACAACTTTGTGCAGAGCAGTGGGCATCAAAATGCAAAGCCTTTGTTTGAAAGGTGTTCATTTGTAATAGCCGAAAACAGGATTATAAAGATTTTTGATTGACCTTTATTACAAATGAGCAAGAGTAGGTTGCATATTGCTGATGCAATGGGGCATATAGAAGCAGGAAGCGATGAGGCCGGAAGGGGCTGCTTGGCAGGTCCGGTATTTGCCGCTGCGGTGATTTTGCCCAAGCAACCGTCTGTTTCGCTTACAAAAATGATTGACGACTCCAAGCGGTTGTCTTCAAAAACTCGAAATGCGGTAAGAGTGATAATTGAGCAGGAGGCTGTTGCATTTGGAGTTGCATGGGTAGTTGTAGCAGAGATAGATTCTGTAAATATTCTGAACGCAAGTTTTATGGCAATGCACAAAGCCATTGACAAACTATCCTTGATGCCCGAACGCCTGATAATTGACGGAAACCGATTCAAACCCTACCGAGAAATTCCCCATAAGTGTATTGTGAAAGCTGATGCGAAGTTTATGCATGTTGCAGCAGCTTCGGTATTAGCCAAAACATGGCGCGATGAGTATATGCTTCAACTCCATGAGCAATACCCCAAATATGGTTGGGATACCAACATGGGATACCCCACGGCAAAACACCTTCGTGCATTGCAATCATTTGGTCCCACGCCTCACCATCGCAAAACATTTGGTCCTGTTGCGCAATTGCGTCTGCCATTTCCTTAGGTCTGTTTGTAGTATATTTGCAGCCCAAACGGCGAGAGATGCCCCCAATCGGTTTGTGTTCTTTTATTAAAAAAAGATTTTGGAAAAATTTATCAAAAAGATTGCTGCGGAGCTAAACCTTGCAACTTGGCAAGTTTCCCGCACTGCCCAGCTTCTCGAGGAAGGTGCCACCATACCCTTCATTGCTCGATATAGAAAAGAATTGACCGGCTCGATGGATGAAGTGCAAATTGGCAAATTGCGCGATAGGATTGCCCAACTCATGGAGTTGGAAAAACGCCGCGAAGCCATTCTTGCATCCATCAAAGAACAAGAAAAGCTCACTCCCGAATTAGAAAAAGCCATAACTGAGGCTGAAACGCTATCCCAACTCGAGGATTTGTATCTTCCCTACCGACCCAAGCGCAAAACCCGCGCAACCATAGCTCAAGCTAAGGGATTAGAGCCATTAGCACAATGGATTTTTGAACAAAAAACATTCGATATCGATAAAAAGGCATCTGAATTTATCAATTTTGAGTTGGGTGTTGCCACAGTTGATGAAGCATTGGCAGGAGCCAGAGATATTATTGCAGAATGGATTAGCGAGACCGCGCCGGTGCGAGCTAAGATGCGGCTACTCTACGAACGGGAGGCTGTTATTTACAGCAAAGTGGCAAAAGGCAAAGAAGCAGAGGCTGAGAAATATACAACTTATTTTGGTTGGTCAGAGAAAATACAGAAGGCTCCTTCGCATCGTATTTTGGCTATGTTTAGGGGCGAAAACGAAGGTTTGCTCAAGCTCCAAATCAGTCCGGATGGAGATATGGCGCTAAGTTTATTGTATCGCCATTTTATTAAACACCAAAATGCTGCTAGCAAGCAAATGGAACTTGCAATGCAAGATTCCTACAACCGGCTTTTGGGACCTTCCATGGAAACCGAAATTCGCAATTTGCTAAAGGATGTGGCAGATAAAGAAGCTATCAGGGTATTTGCAGAAAACCTCAAGCAATTGCTGTTGGCTCCGCCATTGGGGCAAAAGCGCATCCTGGCTATCGACCCGGGATTCAAAACCGGATGCAAAATTGTATGCTTGGATAGGGAGGGCAACCTTATTCACAACGAAACCATCTACCCCCATCCACCCCAAAGCCAAAGCAGGGAGGCTGCATCGAAAGTGCAAAACCTTGTAAATGCGTATCAAATTGAAGCAATTGCCGTGGGCAACGGCACTGCGGGGCGCGAAACTGAGCAGTTTATCCACCGTATTCGATTCGATAGACCCGTTGTTTCAGTGAGTGTCAACGAAAGTGGCGCATCGGTTTACTCGGCTTCGAGCGTGGCACGCGAAGAATTCCCCGATTACGATGTTACGGTGAGAGGTGCTGTGAGTATTGGCAGAAGACTTGCTGACCCCCTTTCTGAATTGGTGAAAATTGACCCTAAAAGTATCGGCGTAGGTCAATATCAGCACGATGTAAACCAGAAACAGCTAAAAAGCAGCCTCGACGATGTGGTAGAAAGTGCTGTGAATATGGTAGGAGTGGAGCTAAACACTGCCAGCAAAGAGTTGCTTTCGTATGTATCGGGGGTGGGACCTGCGCTTGCAGCTGCAATCATTAAGCACCGCAAAGAGTATGGGCCATTTGGCTCACGACAAGACTTAAAAAAAGTACCACGGTTTGGAGCCAAAGCATTCGAGCAAGCTGCAGGGTTTATTAGAGTAAACCAATCCACCAACCCATTAGACAAAAGTGCCGTACACCCCGAAAGTTATCCGGTGGTGGAGAAGATGGCAAAGAAATTGGGAGT
>DMJL01000029.1 GCA_003451785.1 Bacteroidales bacterium | reverse complement strand
ACAGCAGGCGTGCTTGGCCATGGGTTAGATCGCATCTACCCAACATCCCATAGAAGTCTGGCTGAAAAGATGGTTGCTCAGGGTTTGCTGATTACAGAATTTTTTTCGGGTACCGTCCCCGACCGGGAGAACTTCCCCATTCGCAATCGGATTATTGCAGGTTTATGCGATGCCCTAATTGTCATAGAAGCAGCGTCGTCGGGAGGTGCACTCATATCGGCAGCCGCAGCAAACACCTACAATAGAGATGTATTTGCATTGCCCGGCAGAGTAACGGATACCTACTCCAAAGGCTGTAACTGGCTTATTAAAACCCACAAGGCCTGCCTTGTGGAAAAAGCGGAAGATATAGATTATATAATGGGGTGGGACGCTACCACAAACAAAGCAAAAGTAATTCAACAGGAGTTGTTTGTGGATTTAAGCCCTGAAGAAGAGCTCGTGGTATCTTATCTGAAGGAAAGAACAGATGCACATGTTGACGAAATAGTTGCCAAAGCAGGATTAACCGTAAGTAAGACATCTACCCTATTGCTCAATCTGGAATTTAAGGGCGTACTTAGAAGTATGCCCGGCAAAATGTACAGACTCTCTAATGCATAATCAGATTAAACTTCCACATCGGTGAGCAAAGTATCCAAGTCTTCAAACTTTATCCGATAGTCGTCCATTGCCCTCCTGATTACTTCCTTTGCTTCGGTGGCGTTGTAGGTATGTGTGATTTCGACCTCCAACTGGGTTTTTGGCAGATCCTTGTAAGTGAGAAAATAGTGCTTCAAACGCAAGATTACCGGAGCAGGGCATTCCGCTATATCGGTTAGGGCACCATAAAGTGCATCGTCCTTCAAAACAGCAATAATTTTGTCGTCTGCTTGGTTCTGGTCTATCAACCGAAATCCACCAATTGGTATGGCATCTACAAGAATATTTCCATGTGAAATGCTTTTCTCGGTGAGCACACAGATATCGAGGGGGTCGTAGTCGCCAACAATTCCTGAGCGACCGGTTTTTTCCATTGCCAGATCGGCTACTTTCTTGTGGCAGAGGGTTTGTGGAATAAATCCATACATGGCAGGAAGCACATTGCTGTATTTCTGGGGTCTGTCTATCTTAAGGTAACCACTTGATTTGTCCACTTCGTATTTCACAGTGTCGGTTGCAACCATTTCTATAAAACAGGTAAGAAAATCGGGTGCATTTTTACCCACATCTACTCCGTGCCATGGGTGCGATTTGTAGCGCAAGCCCATAAGTCTTCCAATGGGATCGGTAATCCTATTTGCCATAATCTTTTTTTTGCAAAAGTAATGGGTTTACCCAACCCTACATCACTTGGGATGGCAATTGCAGTTTGATACTCCCATTTCAGAACATAAAAAGTCGTGTTTCTCTTCTTCTAATTGCTTTGAAACCAAAGCAAACTCTTGTCAGAGTGCTAAAGCCCCCTTCTACCACGAAGCACAATGGGAGAGAATCCGATACCATCAGGCTCTTTTCCTGCTTGGAAGTGGTCTAAAATTACAAACCTACGGAGGCAAATTACAGAAACCACATCGGCTCTTGTGTTGGCAACAAATGCACGATAGTTATCGCCCGCAACTATACCAATGGGGACCGATGTGTCGGTAAACTCAGCAAAAAATCTGTCGGGGTCTTCACCGGGAGGCAGTGGTGGTTGCAATTTTATAGATGCAATCTCTTTTTTTGATTCTGCATCAAAAACTGTTACGAAACCCGAACGGGCATTACTCACCAAAAACATTCTACCGTCGGGAGTAAACCTTCCTCTAATGGGGAAATCTGATGATACCATTGAACCGGTCTTCTGCAAGGTATTGGCATCGAACACCGAAATGGTGTTTTCGGCCCTATTTGTAACCCAAATCTCCCTCCCGTCGGGAGCAATATCAATACCTTCTGCACCTTGTCCGCTTGGCAAAACTGCTTCTTGCATGCCTGCCGAAAAGTCGTAAACGCTCAAATTGCCTGTTCTAACACTTGTAGCAAACAGTCGCCTACCGTCAAGCGAAACCGTTACCATGTGAGGAGACTCTTGCAAGGCATCAATTACTCTTACAATTCTACCGTTCATTACATTGACCACCACCAAACTTTGGGTGAGGCCAGATGTAACAACCACCTTTGATGTTCCCGCAAGCCATTTAATGCCATGGGGTCTAATGTGTTCCCCTAAGTCAATGGTTCGCATCAGCCTTCTTCTGCCAATATGGAACACCGACAGGCTATTGCCAGGTTGCTCGCGATTGCCGTAATTGCCAACAACGGCATATTGCCCGTCGGGCGAAATTTCTACTTCGTGGGGTTCGATACCCGTGGGCAGTATAGCCCTTATTGCCCCATCCGATGCATTGATAAAATACACATCGTTGCTGGTTTTATTTGCCACAACAATGGTTCCGCTAATATTAAACTGCCCTGCCAAAGGCAAAGGGGCGTATAAAATCATTACTAAAATGACAATGAGTGCCGAAAAAATGCGATTTTTTTTCATGGGTTTATGAGTAGAAAAGTATTGATGATGGATAATTAGGTGGCATAAGGGTCGAACCCTAAATAACAAATTTACATAATCAAAAATAGGCAAAATAATTTCAACAGGTTCTTGATTTGATGTTTATATAGCCACAATGTTTAACTTCAGAAAAGTTTTTTCAAACACATCAGAATTAAATACTGCAGAACACTTTTGATTTCGAATTAAGAGCAAATACCATTTTTTTAGAAATTAGGTATGGCTGTTGCTTTATTGGAGTGTTTAATAAAAACTTGAAAATCTTTTCAAAACCCCAATTAATCATTTTCAAAATCTTCCCTTCCTGCCAAAAAAGGCCCTTTGATTGACAAATGACTATCATTTAAAATGTTAATTTTGCAAATCAAAAAATTATTTGCCATGAGCCTGAAGGAGGAAGCAATTATTGGACGCCGTCTAAAAACTTCCTATATCACTACCGTAGCGAGTATCGCATTGGTGCTATTTGTGATGGGTTTGGTTGGTCTTTTGGTTTTGAATAGCCAGATGTTATCGGTGCGCATAAAAGAGAATCTGGGATTCACGATATTGTTAAACGAGGGCACACAACAAGCTGAAATCAGCACATTGGAAGCTACCCTTATAACTATGCCGGCCGTGAAGTCCATTGAATTTATATCGAGCGATGAGGCAGCAGCTATCCTTCAAGAGGAACTTGGAGAAGACTTTGTGGCCTTTTTGGGCTACAATCCATTGTTTCCCAGCTTAGAGGTGCGCATGCACGCTACTTACGCCAATCCCGATAGCCTGAAAGTGTTTGAAGAAGAGATACTTCAAAACAATCTTGTAAGGGAAGTACATTATCCACAAGATCTGGTAGCACTCATCAACGAAAATGCAAGAATTTTGGGTGGTAGTTTAATCGCATTCAGTGCTTTGCTTCTGGTTGTTGCTATTATTTTGATAAACAATACCATACGGCTAAGCATCTATTCCAAGAGATTTTTGATAAAAAGTATGCAACTGGTGGGAGCCACCGGCGCATTCATTAGAAAACCATTTATTACCAAGGGCTTAACCCAAGGCTTAATAGGCTCGATAGTTGCTATCCTACTTTTGTTCGGAGTATTGTATATTGCTTCGATGCATATACCTGGGTTGTGGGAAATTCAGGATGCAACCATCCTTGTAATTTTAGCCTGCTCAATATTGATCACTGGGCTACTAATCAGTTGGGTTTCTACTTTCTTTGCTGTAAGGAAATATCTGAATCTCAAAACCGACCATCTCTATTGATGTAAGGGTCAACACAATATTTTTGAATCATTTACAAATTGAAATACTGAAGACAAAATGAGCAACAAAAAAGAAAACTACGAGTTATTGTTCGACCGCAAGAAATACCAATTGCTCATAGGCGGTCTGTGTATCACTGCCTTAGGATTTTTGCTGATGATAGGCGGCGGAAGTCCCGACCCCAATGTTTTCAACCCCGAAATTTTCAGTTTCAGAAGAATTACCCTTGCCCCTATACTTGTACTGTTGGGGTTTGCCGTACAATTATATGCTATTTTCAGCAAGAAGGCAGCTCAATCCGAAGGTGCTGGAAAATCTAAATAGCCTATGAAAGGCAAAATTTAGGCGTTAATTTCATTTTTAATAATCCGTTTTTATTTGGCCAGATTGAATTCGCCATTGGGTTTTGGTTCCGGAAGGTGGAATTATGTTATCATGGCTCATTTCATCATAAAAGCGCAAACTTACATTTATGACTTGGCTCGAAGCATTGATCTTAGGCGTTTTGCAGGGTTTCACGGAGTTTTTGCCCATAAGCAGCAGTGGGCACCTTGAGCTCGGAAGTGTAATTTTTGGCATTAAAGACCCTGATGCTTATTTTACATTCAACATCTTTGTACATGGTGCTACTTTTACGAGTGTATTAGTTGTTTTCTGGAAAGACATTTTTGCACTACTTAAAAATCTGATAAGGTTTCAGTGGAATGCGGAAACCCGCTTCGCACTGCTATTAATTGCTTCGGCTGTGCCTGTTGGTGTTGTTGGCTTGCTCTTCGAAGATCAGATTCAAAGTCTATTCGAAGGCAGGGTAACGCTCATTGGCTTTATGCTTCTTATCACAGCTACGCTCCTTATGCTTACGCGATTTGCACCAAAAAACACGAAGGAAATAGATTTGAAAAGTGCAATCCTAATCGGACTGGCACAAACACTGGCTATTCTTCCTGGTATAAGTCGCAGTGGGGCAACCATCAGCACTGCTCTTTATTTGGGAATTGATAAAGCAAAAGCCATACAGTTTTCGTTTTTAATGGTTCTGATACCCATTTTTGGCGCCAACTTCATAAAACTCATGCGACTTTCGGGAGCAGGAGAAATAGCATCTCCGGGAGCTACACCCCTTATTGTAGGCACTCTTGCAGCTTTTATTGCTGGCGTAATTGCATGTAGATGGATGCTGGCAATTGTAAGAAAAGGCAACATAGCTTGGTTTGCAGTGTATTGCGCAATAATTGGCATAGCTGCTATTGTGGCAGGAATGTTCATTTTGTAAAAAGACATTGGGGGATAAGGCGTAACGAGTCTTTGGAATAGAAGAAGCTAAGCCAACGCCATTCCATTAAAAACCTACTCTCAAACACCCATAATCCCTTGTAGCTGAGCAGGATCGCAATTTTTCAATAGAACAACTTCGCATAAAGAATGTATTCCCATGGTTGACAACATAAACCTTCGCGAGGCAATTACGGAAGGAACAGTGCTTTGTTTCGACAAGCCCTATGGGTGGTCGTCGTTCGATGTAGTAAATAAATTTAGAATGTTGGCTCGGCACGCACTAGGCATCAAGAAGGTAAAGGTAGGCCATGCAGGCACCCTCGATCCTTTGGCTACAGGACTACTGATATTATGCACCGGCAAGCAAACCAAGAGTATAGAGGGTTTTCAAGAACAGGAGAAGGAATACACTGGGATTTTTACATTAGGCCAAACAACTCCTTCATTCGACTTGGAGACTTTGCCAGATGCATCCTTCCCCACAGTACACATCCATGCACAAATGCTCGCAGATGCTGCAATATCGCTCACCGGAGTACATGAGCAGATTCCTCCCCTTTTTTCGGCAAAAAAAGTTGATGGCAAACGGGCGTACACCATTGCTCGCCAGGGTGGATTCACCGAACTAAAGCCCAAGAGCATAACCATAAGTGTTTTTGAAATAACCCATTTTGAAATGCCCGATGTGGCATTTCGGGTGGTTTGCAGCAAAGGCACCTATATTCGTTCGTTGGCACGAGATTTTGGCGTTGCCTTGGGTTCGGGGGCATACCTCAAAGCATTGCGCCGCACCAAAATTGGTTCGTTCGATGTTGCCGATGCTTGGAACCTCGAATCGTTTGAAAAACAACTCCGAAATTCTGAGAATTTGCAGATTTAAGTTGACAACGCCTACCTGCGGTATTATCTTTGCGGTTTTGCCCTAAGACTGCAATTTTTAATTAAAATCACCGCTTTTCGCAAAAGAAACAAAAACGAATCTTCCTTATTTTTTTAGATAAAAATCAAAACGCATGAAACTTTCGGATTTTAAATACCACTTACCCCCCGAACTAATACGCGACCGCCCACCCCTTAACAGAGACGAATCGAGGTTGATGGTATTGCATCGCAAAACCCAAACCATAGAGCATAGGGCATTCAAAGACCTACTCGAATACTTCCACGATGGGGATGTGATGGTTGTAAACAATACTAAAGTTTTTCCTGCTCGTTTGTATGGCATGAAGGAGAAGACTGGTGCCCCGATAGAGGTGTTCTTGTTGAGGGAGCTAAATCGCGAGGCGCGACTTTGGGATGTGTTGGTTGACCCAGCCCGTAAGATAAGGATCGGAAATAAATTGTATTTTGGCGACGACGACAATTTGGTTGCCGAGGTCATAGACAATACCACTTCCCGGGGCAGAACTCTAAGATTTCTGTTTGATGGTCCTTACGAAGAGTTTAAAAAAACCATCGAATCGTTAGGCGAAACGCCCCTGCCCCGTTTGGTTCGTCAGAATGTAGAACCCGAAGACCGCGAAAGATACCAAACCGTTTTTGCCAAACGCGAAGGAGCAGTTGCTGCACCCACTGCAGGGATGCACTTTAGCAGAAACCTAATGAAAAGGTTAGAATTACAAGGCGTTTCGTTTGCCGAACTAACTCTCCATGCCGGTCTTGGCAACTTCAGAAGTGTGGATGTGGAAGACCTGAGCAAGCATAAGATGGATAGCGAGGAGTTTTTCATTGACCAGAAAACCACCGAAATCATCAATGCTGCCCGAGAAAAAGAGAAGAAAATCTGTGCCGTGGGTACTACCACCATGCGGGCGTTGGAGTCGGCGGTTACCATTTCGGGTATGGTAAAGCCATTCGAAGGTTGGACTAATAAATTTATCTATCCGCCCTACGATTTTTCGGTTGCCAATACGATGATTTCCAACTTCCACCTGCC
>DMJL01000062.1 GCA_003451785.1 Bacteroidales bacterium | reverse complement strand
ATGGTGCCATACAGAGACAACCAATCGTTTGTGATGGCCGATATACCGGGTATCATTGAAGGTGCCCATCTGGGGAAAGGGCTCGGGCACAGATTTCTTCGGCACATCGAGAGAAATAGCGCCCTGCTTTTCTTAGTGGCCGCCGATAGCCCAAATATACTAAAGGAATACAAAATCTTGGTTTCAGAACTCGAAAAGTTCAACCCAGAGTTGTTAGACAAGAAAAGAATGTTGGCCATAAGCAAATGTGATTTGTTAGATGAAAGTGGTATCAAGAAAATGCAGAAAAAGAAGTTCCCAATACCCCACATTCTTATTTCATCGCATACCCAGTTGGGGTTGCTTCCATTGAAAGACGCAATTTGGAAAATGTTAAATACCTGATATTGTGTCAGTAATCTTGTAATTTATTTAAAGTTCAAATAAACCAATACCGACAATGCTCGAATTTCTAAATCAAATTGACACGGCTGTTTTTTTGTTTCTCAATGGTCTGAATAGTCCGTTTATGGACAATGTAATGTTTTACATCAGCAACCGATTTACCTGGATTCCATTTTATTTAGTGTTAATATACCTCATCATTAGAAATTACAAGTTGAATGGATTGGTGGTGGTTTTGCTGGCAATTGTAACCATTACGCTAAGCGACCAAATTTCTGACGCAATGAAGGACAATTTGTTTCGTCCTCGCCCATGCCATGAGCCAGACCTGCAAGGTATGGTGCACATAGTGAGGGGGCATTGCGGCGGTGCCTATGGGTTTGTATCAAGCCATGCATCCAACGCATTTGCATTGGCCACTTTTATGATCTTCTTCTTAAAACCCTATTACAAAGTCATAGTGCCTATAATGCTAACATTTGCAGTGCTGAAAGCATACAGTAGGGTGTATTTGGGCGTGCATTATCCCGGTGACATTATCTTCGGAGCACTGCTCGGAATCCTTATTGGCTATTCGGTGATATGGTTTTGGAAAAAGCTTCAGCAATTTTTTCCGAAATTGAAAGGATACTGATAGGTTTTTTAATACCCCGATATTTTAGCGTTGATGTGTGTTGGAACCACCTTGTAAACAGCAACATTGTTTACAGCAGGTGCATTGTATGAAAAATCTCTTCCCGTGTATTTCCGCATAATGATGTTTAGGGCTTCCACTTTGGCATCGTATTCTTCTATGAATTCTACTTTTCCAAATGCCACTACACTGCGAAAATCCATGCCTGCACTGCATGCTACATCTTTGTGGCGCAGCAGAAGTTGGTGATCTGTGCTAAAATTGATACACACATTGGGATTGTTTCTTAGGATTTCCATCTTGCGTCCGGTCTTTGCCGAATGGAGGTAAATTATGCC
Source organism: Bacteroidales bacterium (assembly GCA_003451785.1). Taxonomy (GTDB): domain Bacteria; phylum Bacteroidota; class Bacteroidia; order Bacteroidales; family UBA7960; genus UBA7960. Next base: position 3,571 of record DMJL01000062.1, on the reverse strand, counting down.
ACCTTCATACCCAAAATTAAACGGCAAAACATAAGGCATCCCCATATCGTCAACCATTCCTAAATAACATGCATCGCACTTGGTCAGGATATTTTCAATGTCGAGTGGGTCTTGGGAGTTTCTAACGCGCATTATTGTGATGTTTTGATATGACACAAAAATAGAAAATTCACCAAAGTCTTACCGTTTTTTTTGTTATCCATTAAAAAATTATCCGCACAAGTAAGTCGGAAGGGTTCTATAAAAACTTCGCGAAATCCAACTCATGCAAATCTCAGAAAGTATTGGTAGCCAAGCGTTGATAAGCCTATGCGATTCACCTTCCATAAGACTAAAATATTTCTCCTAAGACATTCTGAAAGTTTTTTTTTGAACAAATCACTCAAAGCTACTTTAATCTTGTAAGGTAAACATTACCTTTAGCTTTGGTTTAAAGTTTTGCTGCCTATTGGCATTGCAATTAAAAAGCTAAGTAGTGCTTGCAGCGATTTGTGGGCGACTTGATTATAAAATTCTATCATAAAATTTAATTTTATCCTTTAAATAAACCTTAAACGACATGGAATTAAGATTTATTTTTCTTGCGGTGCTTTTTATTGTTACGCACATTTATTCTTTGAGAGGAATATACAATCTTTTTGATAAGCCATATACTCGGCCTCTGCGGAGATTGGCTGTTGGCGCACACAAGGTCATAAATATTCTGCTCATAGTGTTCGTTTTTGCATTTATAGTAGTAGTGCTAAACACCCAAGTAGATGTTTATGTTACTTATCGAAGGTTTTTTCTTTTAATAGGTGCTTTCATGCTTGTGTTGATTCCCAAATCAGCATTGGCCATATTTACGCTTCTTGACGATGTTAAAAGGGCATTTGTTTGGTTGTTGGCCAAAGTAATTGCACCATCACCTTTGCTTAGTAAACTAAAAAACAATGTTTTAATACTATTGGTTGGATATGTAGTTTCAGGATTCTTGTTTTTTCATACCCTCTGGGGAATTGTCTATGGCCGTTTCGATTTCGAGGTTGTAGAGCAGGAAGTTTGGTTTGAGAATCTTCCGGAGTCGTTCAACGGGTTTCGGATAGTGCATATTTCTGATACGCACCTTGGGAGTTTTATCCGAACAGAACCGGTTTACGAAGGCTTGGAAATTATAAATTCCATCAATCCGGATATGGTAGTGATGACTGGGGATATGGTGAATAACCATGCGCGGGAAGCAGTTAAATTTATCGAAGCATTTCAGATACTGAATCCACCCAAAGGCATGTTTGCTGTGTTGGGCAACCACGATTTGGGCGATTATCGCACTTGGGGTACTATAGAAAAACCTGAACCCGATATTGATAGTTTGTTGCTTGTGCAAAGGCAAATGGGATTTACTACGCTTCTCAATGAGCATCGCTTTGTTAGGATTGGAAGCGATTCCATAATGATTGCCGGTGTTAAAAACTGGGGTAAGCCTCCATTCAAGCAATATGGAGACCTTGGAGCAGCTCTTGGCGGGCGTGCCGATTTTCCGTTTATCATTTTGCTTACCCACGACACATCCCATTGGCGTGCAGAGGTGGTTCCCGGACCACAAATAAGTCTTACGCTGAGCGGGCATACACATGGTTTGCAGTTTGGATTTTCAAACCGGTGGTTTCATTGGAGTCCCATACAATGGAAGTATCCCGAGTGGAATGGGCTGTATTCAGAAGGAGCGGAATACCTGTATGTGAATAGAGGATTTGGGTTTCTTAGCTTTCCGGGCAGAGCCGGAATGCCACCCGAAATAACTGTGCTGACATTAAAAAGGGGACAAAATCCTAATACATTACCATAAATTGTAGCATCCATTTGAATGCCAAATCAAAGTAATAGCATTCGCTTAGAGTTAATTGTGCAATTAGGAAGTTTGATGTATGCTCCGTAATTAATTTAATTAGCTAAAAATGACCCCTTCAAAAGTCGCAATTTTTTGGTTTAGGCGCGATTTGCGTTTGTTCGACAACAAAGGGCTTTATCATGCCCTTTCTCAGCACGATAGTGTTTTGCCTCTTTTTATTTTCGATGATGTAATTCTCAACGAACTGCCTGCAAACGATCATCGGGTAGAATACATTCATGCTGTGTTGGAAGGTATGGATAAAAAGCTGAAGGAATTAGGCAGTGGTTTATTGGTACGCAAAGGCGAGCCTTGGTATGTTTTCAATCAAATATTGCAGGAATATGCAGTAGAGGCAGTTTATGCCAATGCCGATCACGAGCCTTATGGAATACTCCGCGACAAAGAAGTGTCGGGGTTGTTGCAGCAAAATGGTGTATTACTACACCAATTTAACGACCAATTTATCATGCCCCCTGGCTCAGTTCTTAAACCCGATGGAAGCCCATACACCGTCTTCACTCATTTTAGTAAGAAGTGGAAATCTATGTTGAGTTCAAATGCATTCGAGCATTATCCTTCAGAAAATCTCTTGCAAAAATGTTGTCAACAACCTGCGCATACATTCAAGCCCCTTCAATTTTATGGTTTTGTGCCTTCAGGTATATTCAGTCCCACAGCAAATCTCACTCCACAGGTAGTTGCCAATTATCAAAACACCCGCGACTATCCTGCGATAGAAGCTACGAGCCGTATTAGTGTGAGTTTGCGCTTCGGAACTCTGAGCATTAGGCAGGTGACTCGTATGGCATTTGAAGCTAATGAGACATTTTTAAACGAACTCATTTGGCGAGAGTTTTTTGCATCGGTGCTTTTTCATTTCCCCCATGTTGTGCATCAATCATTCCGTAAGGAGTACGACCGTATTCAGTGGCGCAATAACGAGAGGGAATTTGAATTGTGGAAGCAGGGTATGACGGGTATTCCGTTGGTAGATGCCGGAATGCGGCAACTATTGACCACCGGCTATATGCACAATAGGGTGCGGATGGTAGTGGCAAGTTTTCTTGCAAAGCATCTGCTCATTGATTGGCGATGGGGCGAGGAATGGTTTGCAGAGAAGTTGTTTGATTTCGAATTGTCGTCCAACAACGGCAATTGGCAATGGAGTGCAGGAACCGGCACCGATGCTGCACCTTATTTCAGAATCTTCAATCCGTTAGCCCAGGCAGTGAAATTCGATCCGGATGCAAAATATGTACAAAGATGGATTCCCGAACTTGGCACGCCCCAATATCCAACGCCAATAGTTGACCTTAATGCTGCCCGCGATAGATGCCTTATGGCTTACAAGGTCGCTTTGCAAGCCTAAAAACCCTGCCGGTGGTGGTCAATTATCACATCAAAATAATTTGGATGGACAAAATGAGTAAATCCCAGTCGTTGACTCAACGATGAAGTGTTTACATCAGCAAAAATATCCAAACCAGCAGTGTTGCGAATCACAAGCCATACAAACTCAGAACAAAACATTCGGGTAGTGTCTTCCAAGGAGAAACTGTAATCAAACCCAATTCCTTGGGCGAGGTAATACAAGGCCTGCTGCTCTATTAGTGAGCCTAAATTTCCGTACATGGTGGTGTTCTTCAATCTTGTAACCTTTACTGTGTGGAGTACACTTTCGCTTACAAACCTATGAAG
>DMJL01000258.1 GCA_003451785.1 Bacteroidales bacterium | reverse complement strand
ACATCCATATTTGCTACTCCCGATCGGATACTATAAAACGCACTCTTTCCAAAATGCGTAACCCCAATGATGAAAACCGGTATGGTGAGCAAAAGCTGAAAATAACTATTGTGCAGCAAAGGAACCGGAACAAACATTGCCAGCACCAACGGCAATGTAAACACAGCAGAAATCCAGAATTTCACTGCCAGAATGTTGTAACCCTTTTTTTGTCCCTGAACTCCCGTTGGGGCAGCTTTCACTTTATATCCCAATGACTCTATGCGTGCAATTACAATTTCTTGGGTGTTTTTAAACTCATCGGGTTTGTAAGTTACTGACCCTGTGGCAAAATCCACAAAAACTTCTTTCACTCCGGCTTTTTCCAATGTTTTTTGAATTCCCAGAGCGCAGTTGCTGCAAGTCATGCCTTCAACAACAACCTCAATCGGCGGTATAGCTTTTTTATTCATGCTCCTATGATTACTCTCTAATAAAACAAGTGGTTAGCACATTTGTTTTACATATTGCAGTTTGCATTGTATTAAGAAATCACCGTGAGTGTGAGCCTTCTATTACCACCGTAATTGCGATACTCACAGAGATAAATTCCCTGCCATGTTCCAAGTTTCAATCTGCCATTGGCAATTGGAATGCATAAAGAAACTCCTGTAAGAGCCGATTTTACATGCGCGGGCATATCGTCATCGCCTTCCATTGTATGCTTATACTCCGTAAGCCCTTCGGGTGCAAGGCGGTTGAAGGCAGTTTCCATATCGGCAAGCACAGTAGAATCTGCATTCTCATTAATACAAAGGCCTGCCGATGTATGATGAAGAAAAATGTTCAAAATACCCACTTCAGGTAAATTCCCAAGTGCATTTACAATTATGGTTGTAATAATATGAAATCCCCTTTTGTAGGCAGGAAGCACCAATTCTTTTTGTAATATCATCGTTACAGAGTTTTAAGGTAAACCATTATTCGCAAAGTTGTGAAAATAGTAAATAGTTAGAAGAGTGCAAAAACAAAACCCTCTCCGGAAATCCGAAAAGGGCTTTTATCAAACAAAATATGCTTGGGATTAGAAAGCAAAATCTACTCCAACTGCCACAACAAAAGCAGTTCTATCATAGGTTTCGGTGAATGTGCCAAAGTTTCTTGTAGCAGCATCGTACCAAGTATTCATCAAACCTATATTGAGTTTAATGTTTTCGCTAAGGCCATATCTTGCACCACCGCCAAAGCTGTGTGTTACAAGGCTATGGGTCAGATCTGTTTGGTAGAGGTCGTTTACTCCGGGCTGGGTTGTCAGGTATCCTGCACTCAGCAGCAACCTATCATTGAGTTGAAACTCAACTCCCAAAGCACCTTCCCACATATTTCTATCAATCACCACAGTGTTTTCTACGAGTGCACCTGCAACCCTGCGACCAAAATTGGCATCGCGGTCAAAGTAGTAATGTGCTGTACCCGAAATGCGCAACCTGTTGGTTGGGTCGAACGAAACACCCAGAGAAAGTTTGGATGGCATATCCGAAGGAGTCTCTGCACCATCAGGAAACAAACCCGTACCGTCAATTACGGTTTCGTTGGTAAGTGTCATAACAGCTTTGTGCTCGTATTTCACTCCAATAACCCATTGGTCATTAGGTCTTACTGTGAAACCAACTATGGGCGCAATAGCAGTGCCGCTTTGCGTGGCATCTACACTACGATCCGATGTTGCTGCCGCTTGAGCAGTCATTTGGGTTGCTCTGCCAGCAAACACCGGAGCAGCTGCAACAAGAACAGCCCGTGCTTGGGTAACATTCATACCTGCTGGAGATTGCCCTGCCGCGGTAATTAGCCCTTGTATTTGTGCAAGAGTAGCAGCTGGTAATCCTGCGGCATTGAGCGGTAATGCACCACCGCCTCCGGTGATTATTGCCTGCAAACCTCCGGCTGCAGTGTTGGCACCAGTACTCATAGTATTAAATGTAGTTGCGGCTGCATTAAAGAAAACGGGTGCAGAAACCATATTGGTTCCATTGAATTGCGCACCAAAAGCAGGCATATTGGGATTGATGGTGATTCCTTGTAAGAATCCATTGTAAGAATTACTTGCCATTATTACGCGCAAACCGGCACTTATAGACAATTGATCGGTAAACTTATAGGAGGCAACTCCTTGAAAACCCCAAAAAATGGAACTACCATCAAATTCCACATCATATTCATAGCGATTTGTTGGGATGCCTGCAGCCGTTAGAGCCACTGGAATTTGTGCTACTTGCATTTCGAAGGAAGGAAGTCCGTTCTCATAGAATGCACTTCCGCCACCTCCAATGGGCATCACACCCAACGAAAAGGCAAGATTGTTAACCTTATAAACTCCGTATATTGAGGGAAATACCGGTGCTGCAACAGAGCCGATAAAATTTTTTCTTGCCAGGGTAGTCATACTTGAGCTAATGGTACGCTCTTGGGTAATAGACTGGTTGTTAACCGAGAGGTGAAACCCATCGGGCAAAAAAACCAAACCTGACGGATTGAAATAGGCAGCATCTATTTCAAGTGATGCACCCCGCGAAGGATTCCGAATGAAGGACGCACTCTGGTTGGTATTGGTAACCAAGCCACCTGCAAACGCCGAACTCACTGAAAGTGCGGCTACTAAAGCTACGAAAAGTTTTCTCATAATTTTTGCTTTGGTTTATTAAACAAGTTGCTAAATTAAAGGATTTTGATTTTCATACGCAATTTTAAAACACTTTTTTAAACACTTGTTAAAAACAATTGTTTTCATTGCCAAACAAAGGATTCGCCGAAGTAAATTCTCCCTGTTTGCGAAAATGCCTCATTACGAGCTTATAGATGGATATAAAAAAACGGGCTGTCCAAAAAGAACAGCCCGCAACAAATAAACAAAAACAAACTTAACTACCCAAAGTGGCTACCATCACTGCCTTGATGGTGTGCATCCGATTCTCAGATTGATCGAAAACAATGGAATGCTCCGACTCAAATACTTCCTCTACTACCTCCATTCCATCGAGGCCATACTTTTGAAATATATCTTCTCCGATTACTGTTTCACGGTTGTGGAAAGCAGGCAAGCAATGTAGGAACTTTACCTTTGGATTGCCGGTTTTTCTAACTACAGCCATATTCACTTGGTAGGGTGTGAGCAGTTTGATGCGCTCTTCCCACACATG
>DMJL01000074.1 GCA_003451785.1 Bacteroidales bacterium | reverse complement strand
TACGCTTCATCCACCACATCGCTAAGCCTGCTTGGCGATTATCCCATGCTCTATGTTAGTCCAACTGGACCTTTAATTTCTGATGTTTCCAATCCAATGAGCCTCGATTTTGTGAACCAGGGCGAAGTGCAAATGATAGTGGGAGCAACGCTCAAACTTGCTATTTTGCACATCCACGCATCTTATACCTTGGCACGCTATCCGGTTGCAACTGCCGGCATTGGTATTAGTTTCAGATAAAAAGGTGCATTTTTGTGAAAACCCTTTTCCCCAAAATTATTAGGGAAATAAGAATCAGAACAAAATGCTGCATTTTGATTTTCAACAAAATGCTGCATATAATGCAAACGCTATCAAGTTGTAGCGGTTATCCGAAATTTAGTTTCATAAGTCTTTTTAATGGCAGCAACCTCACTCTTGCGAGGTTGCTGCTTCATTTTATGGCTTTTCCTATTTCAAACCATCATAAGGAATCTTTGAAACGATGGTCAACTTGTTGATAACCAAAATATCACTCAGTGGTAAATGCTACCCTACTACAAGGATTATGGGGTTTGGTCTTCTGCGTACCATTCTGCAAACGACGAGGATGTTTCGAACAGTCGCAAAGAGTGCAGACTTATTTGCTCGGGAAGTTGTGCCATGATTCGATCTGCGAAATCAGCAATCATGTTTTCGCAAGTGGGCTGATAGGGAACTGCAAGCACTTTGCCAAACATTTGGTTGGTTTCCGAAAGTTCCTTGTGTGGAGTAGCGGCATTCACAATAAGTGCGTGGTCAAAAGCCGAGACAATATTGTGTTTTACAATCTTTTTTAAATCCGAAAAATCCATCACCATACCCAATTTGGGGTCATTAGCATTTGCGCAAGGCGTGCCTTTGATAGTTACCTGCAGGATGTAGCTGTGACCATGAATGTTTCTGCAAAGCCCATCGTAGTTCCAAAGAGCGTGGGCTGCCTCGAATCGAAATTCCTTTGTGAGTCTTATTATTTTGTTGTTCATAAATGCAGATTTTTGTTTAGAGTAACTTCAGAAAGAAACGGATATATGTACTTCGTTCTTGCGGGTTTCGGGTTTTGCAATGAGAATTTGAAACTACTCAACCTATCTACCTGCACTGAACTTAAAAAGGACTGCAAAGATACAGACTTGCAAATTGCCTTGAAAGGGATATGCACTAGCTCTTTTATCAAAAAATAACCCATCTTGGAAAGTTATGTTGACCATTTTCTTCACAATCAAATTTAAGCCCGTTCATTGAATTATTTATTGCTATAAGTAACCTGCTCAGGTAACATGCTGAAGTTTAGCAACCTAATATAGTTGTAGTTACACTATAAAAATCAAAAACTAGCTCGTGTGCGCTTTCTTATGAAACACTGCTGCTGGTTTTATTAAGTGAAATTCAGGGTACATTTTGTTCCGGCCTTAGGATTACAGAAGTTGATTTTTGTGATTACAACCAACCACCGTTTTATTCAATCCCATAGTTTGTATTTTCGTGAACTTCAAAGTATTATTTGTAAATGCTTTATATCGCATTTCTTGGGTTCTACAGCTGGCTTCATTGAAGTTGTGATTGACCATTTGGGTATTTAATGGGATGCGATGCAAATACGCAATTTAATAGTCGCCTGTCAGAAGGGTCTTTTTTAAAAAAAATCAGTACAATAGCGCAATCTGTGGGCTATTTCAGATTGATTTTAATCAACAAAAGTCTCTTTTAGGATTAACTTAACCTTTGCAATATCCTTTGCTGATAGTTTGCCAAGCAACTTTATCACCCTCTTTTTGTCTATCGTTCTAATTTGGTCTAAAATAATCCAACCATTTTGTTGATTGGGGTTAACTTCAATTCTTGTTGGATAGTTTTTCGACTGGCTGGTCATCGGTGCAATGGTAAGGGTTTGTAAGTGCCGGTTCATCTCATCGGGAGAGATGATCACACAAGGTCTCGTTTTTTTAATTTCACTCCCTATGGTGGGCTCAAGATTGACTAATATGATACTATATTGCGTTAGCTCCATTGTTCAAAGTTTTCGTCTTCAAGAATGTCTGGAATCAAGAGTTTGTCATCTTGATTTTCATGCATGCTTTTAAAAGCCTTTTCCCAATCTTTTCTGGGTACTTTTTTTGGCTTTAGTATTATGAAATCCTTCTCAAGAATTAGCTCAACTGAATCCTTGATGTTGTATTTTTTGAGAAGGGTGCTGCTTAGCCTTATGCCCTTTGAGTTTCCAATTTGTACAATCGAAATGTCCATAACTAAATTTTTTCATGTGAGTACAAAGTTATTACATTTTTTCTGGGATGCAAAATATTTAGCTAATAAAATTACAAGCTAAACACACGGTTGGCTTACATAATTTTTGCATCCGTATGGCTTGATTATTTTGGTGCATGATATTTTAAACCACCAATTAGAACATTTATAGTAGCAGAATGCCTAAATATTTACGATTAAACGGGGGTTAATAGTGGGATAATATTTTGTAGGTTGCTGCTGCCAATCAAATTTTTCGCACACTGATAAATAGTATATCGCTTTGTTTCCATAATATTCAAATTCTGTTATTTTTGCACTATTAATAAAAGCAAAACCAAACCAACTTATGAAAAAACTGAGCATATTTTTTCTGGTAGCATTAGTCTGGCTTGCCGGAACTAATTACCGACCGTCCTTGGCTTGCACCAGTGTGCTTGTCTCTCGCGGGGCTAGTGCCGACGGAAGTGTGATGATTAGCTACCTTGCCGATGCAGGCGGATTTATGGACCCTTTAAATTTTTATCCCGGCGGCACCTATGAGCCTGGTGATTCAGTGGATATAATTTGCTGGCACTACGGACATCTTCTGGGTAGAATAGCACAGGTACCCCGCACATACAGGGTTATAGGTAATATGAACGAACACCAAGTTGCCATTGGCGAAACCACCTTCACGGGGCGTGAGGAATTGCACGATCCTAATGGGATTATTGACTATGCTGCTATGAAGTATATCACATTGCAGCGTGCCCGTACTGCTAGAGAAGCCATAAAAATTATGACTGGGCTTGTAGAAAAGTACGGATATGCCAGCACTGGCGAATCGTTTTCCATAGCAGATAAAAACGAGGCTTGGGTTATGGAGTTTATTGGTAAAGGAAGGCATGGCAGTGGCGCTGTGTGGGTTGCAGCCCGAGTACCCGAAGGCTATATTGCCGCACATGCCAACCAGGCTCGTATTCGCAAAGTAAATTGGAACGATACCGAAAACTGGATGTGGTCTGAGGATGTGGTAGATTTTGCCCGCAAGATGGGATGGTTCGAAGGTCCTAAAGAAGAATTCAGTTTTGTAGATGCTTACGCTCCGGTAACTCCTCGTTCGCTGATGATTTGCGAAGGAAGGGTTTGGAGTATTTTCAACCGTGCTGCTCCATCGCAAAACTTCTCACCAGAATTTTGGAGGGGTGTGGTTGGTGCAGAGCCTTATCCTCTTTTTATTAGACCCGATAGGCCCATTACTGTAAAGGACATGAAAGGCCTTGTGCGCGACCATTTCGATGGAACACCTTTTTATACAGGAGCTGGTTTTTCTGCAGGTCCATTTGCATTACCCTACAGGTGGCGTCCATTAGGATTCACAGTAGAAGGTTGCGATAGAACTTATTCTTGGCCAAGACCTATTAGTCAACCACAAACGGGCTTTTCTTTTATTTCCCAATCGCGCAACTGGTTGCCCGATCCCATTGGTGGTATTTTTTGGTACGGGCTTGATGATACTTATTCTAATGCCTTCATGCCCTTGTATGTGGGGATGTTGCGCCCGCCGGTTTCGCTTCGCACAGGAAATATTGTAGAGTTTGATCTCAACTCTGCTTTCTGGGTGTTCAATCTTGTAGCCAACTATGCTTACGGATTGTACAACTTTATGATTGAGGATATTAAGAAAGTACAATACGAGTTGGAAAGCCGTTCCCGTGCCATGACCAAGGCCGTAGATATTGCTGCACAGGCACTTTATGCAGCCAACCCACAAATGATGCACGAATACCTCACCGAATTTAGTGTGTCGAATGCCGAAAGTACCGTTGACAGATGGCGAGAGCTTGCTTTCTATTTATTCTCTAAATACAACGACCGATACATTCGCACCGGCACTAGCCTAAGGCCATGGCCTCCTGGGGTAGGTTACCCTGCAGATTTCCGTCGAAGAGCTGTAGAAGATCGCCCACACATGTACGAGGTGCGTTGGCGACAACCCGGCGAACCCCTGTACTAAACTGAAATTTGAATTTGGGCGCAAAGGAATTTGCGCCCAAATGGTTTTTTAACAATCTTCCAATGCTGTCCCAATCAACTCAGCCTATACTTACTGTAGAAAATCTATCGGTAGAGTTTTCTTCTGATGCGGGATTGGTGCATGCCGTGCAAAATGTGAGTTTCCAATTGTTTCCTAAGCAAACACTAGGTTTGGTTGGGGAGTCAGGCTCAGGAAAGTCAGTAACAGCATTGTCAATAATGGGTTTGCTGCCAACGGTTAATGCACGAATCACAAGTGGTAAAGTGCTGTTTAATCACCCTACCCAAGGCATGATCAATCTTCTTGAGCTTAGCCAAATGCAGATGCAGCAGGTAAGAGGGCTTTATGCAGGGATGATATTCCAGGAGCCAATGTCGTCGCTCAACCCCGTGAAACGATGCGGCGAGCAGGTAGAAGAGGTATTGCTTTGGCACAAAATATGTAAATCAAGAGATACCAAACCAAGGGTTTTAGCACTTTTCGATGAGGTAAAACTCCCAAATCCTGAGCGCATCTATAAAGCATGGCCACACGAACTCTCGGGCGGACAACAGCAGCGCGTGATGATTGCAATGGCAATTGCCTGCAACCCCAAATTGTTGATTGCCGATGAGCCGACTACCGCATTGGATGCAAGAGTGCAAGAAAGTATTTTGCAATTGATAAACAGCCTAAAGGAAAGTCATGGCATGTCGGTGCTGTTTATTTCACACGACCTACAGGTCGTTTCCCGCATAGCGCAGCATATTGGAGTTATGTTTAAAGGCAAATTGGTTGAGAAAAATGATGCGCAATTGGTGTTGCAAAGCCCCCAACATCCGTACACAAAAGCATTGATTGCCTGCCGACCCGATGCCCAAAGCAGACCAGCGCGCTTGGCAGTGGTAAGTGATTTCTTGGAAGTTGAAACTCCAACCGCTGCCGCAAAAATCGAAACGCCCGAAGAGAGGTTCAAAAGACACCAATTATTGTACTCACTAGAGCCTGTATTGCAAATAAATCAACTAAATGTAGATTACCCCATTGCAACAAACATTTTGGGCAAAACCACTAAATACCATAAGGCGGTAAGCGATTTGAACTTTTCGGTTTTTGCAGGAGAAACTTTAGGGTTGGTCGGCGAGTCGGGCTGCGGCAAAACTACTTTGGGTAGAGCTGTTGTGCGCTTGGTGGACCCCGCAGCCGGGCTTATGGTTTACAAGGGCACAAATATTGCCAACTTACAAGGCAAGGCTTTGAAAAGCTTTCGCAGACGAATGCAAATTATTTTTCAGGACCCTTATGCATCCCTTACACCTGGGTTGCAAATAGGAAAAGCCATAGTGGAGCCAATGCGCATTCACGAGTTGGTAAAAAGCGAAATCGAGCGAAAGAAAAAGGCAGTGGAGTTATTGGAAAGGGTTGGGATGGAAGAAAAACATTTCTATCGGTATCCCCATGAGTTTTCCGGCGGGCAACGCCAGCGCATTGCAATTGCAAGGGCTTTAGCTCTGGAACCAGAATTCCTAATTTGCGACGAAGCAGTCTCGGCGCTCGATGTTTCGGTGCAAGCGCAGGTTCTCAACCTGCTCAATAGTCTAAAAAACGATTTGGGACTTACCTACTTGTTTATATCCCACGACCTTAATGTGGTAAAATATATGGCAGACCGAATCTTAGTTATGCAAAACGGTCAATTGGTAGAACTACAAGAAGCCGATGCCCTATTCCGAAATCCACAGAGTAGCTACACCCAAGAATTGGTTGCAATAGCCTGATGGGAATTCTCTGCCGGATAATCCATGCCTAAACCTTCGCAGGCATGGTTCCCTTCACAAGATTTTCCATTGAATTTATTGCCATTTCTGCTATTCCAAATCTTCCGTTTTATAGGTTCAGTTGTAGTAAAATAGGAAGCTAAAATCAGATGAAAGGTGCTTTGGTTGTGGTTTTCATATAAATGGGCATAAACACTTATAAGGAATGCTAATGTTGAAATGCCGCATTCCAAAGTTCTTATAACCCCGACCTTTAGGT
>DMJL01000172.1:15590-18326 GCA_003451785.1 Bacteroidales bacterium | reverse complement strand
ATGCATATTTGCAAATGCAAAAATACCCACAACTTTTCCGAAAGAATATTCTCGTTGGGCTATTCGTTACCATACCTTATGCAATAGTATTGCTCATATTACTATGATTGTGGAGTTCTGAAAGTAACTATTTTTTCAGATTTGCATTTTTTTGAGAAATTCTGTTCTGCAAATTAAAATAAACATACCTTTACCCCGATTAATGGTTTCCGAATTCTCACCAAGAATTTGGAATGAAAAGGGAATCAGGTGTAACTCCTGAACAGTACCCGCTGCTGTAAGCTCCTTTTGTTTGTTTACCCATCATTGCCACTGACTCACCCGGGAGAGTTGGGAAGGCGGTAAACAAGGAGTAAGTCAGAAGACCTGCCATTGACCACGCATTTTGTAGCTTTCGGGAAAAAAAGCGAAGAAAACCGAACATCGTTTTTCTTATCCATGGACTTTTGCCGTTTGTTACAAATGATTGAAAATTATTGATCGTTTGTAAAATTTTCCGAATTTTTTCGGAGCGAAATTCTTTATTATGAAAAAATCACTTTTTTGTTTTTTGCTGATTATTGCGTTGTTGCTGCAAGCCTTAAGTGCTAATAGCGAACAGCCCGACACTACGGTATTTTTACCTTCGGTAAGTATTCATGCCCGTAAAATATCGGATTATGGGCACGGTCACTTTACAACTTCTATTGACCAAAACACGCTGGGATTGCTCAACAATCAGGATTTGGGTAGCGCATTGCAAATGCACTCAGGAATGTTTATCAGAACTTATGGTGCCAGTGGTCTTGCCACCAATGCATTGCGCGGAGGTGCTGCAGGTCAAACTGCCATTCTTTGGAACGGCGTTAATCTTAACAGCCCTATGAATGGGCATACCGATCTTTCGCTACTTCCATCATTCTTTTTCGATCAGGTGATGGTGCAACATGGTGGTAGTAGTGCCCTTTGGGGAAGTAGTGCTATGGGCGGTGCTATATTTCTCAACAATCATGCTGCTTCACAAAAAGGATTTTTAGCAGAGGTAGGATTTGTTGCAGGCACACAGGGCGAACTTACGCAAACCGTGCGAGCCGGATATTCAGGTAGCAATTTTTCTAGTACATTTCGGTTTATGCATCGCGAAAATGAGAACAACTATTATTTTCCTAATTTCTCGGAATTGGATGTTCCTTCGCAACAGCAATTAAACGCTGGAATGAATCAAATTGGCATAATGCACGAAACATGGGTAAGATTAGGGCGCAATCATCAGATAGATCTTCAATGGTGGTGGCAGGATAACCACCGTAATATTGCCCCGCCCACCAACTTTCCTACCTTTCTCTCACTGCAAGACGATGAAAGCCTTCGATTGAGTTTGCAATACACCTTTAATCAGCCCAATCTTACTTACTTCGCTCAGGTAGCTCGTATGCAAGAATCAATTTTGTATAGCGACGCATTTTCACCCGAATTGCTGTATGATTTTGTCTTGAATGTGGGGCAAACGGAAGTGCGATACTCCCGAAGCAAGAATTTTCTCTTTACGGCAGGTGCCAATTTTCAGATTACCACCGCCGAAGCAAAAGAATACGAAAAACCGATAGAAAGAAACACTGCTGCGTTGTTTCTCTCTGCCAATTGGCTACCATTCGATGAGTCGTTAAGCATTATTGCAAATCTTAGACAAGAATTTGTAGCGCAACACGAAATACCTCTTACACCTTCTTTAGGTATAAGTTGGAAAGCCTTGCCAGGTTGGCATATTCGAGGAAATGCCGGATATAGCTTTAGGCTACCTTCTTTAAACGATAAGTATTGGATACCGGGTGGCAATCCACTACTAAAACCGGAAGAAGGTTGGAATTTTGATTTGCGATTGGAACATATTGTAAGCGAAACCGGCGAGTTTGTTGGAGATAGATTCTTAGAAAGATTGAGTATCGGCGGGTATTATAGGGAAATACAAAATTGGATACTATGGCTGCCTCAAAACGATTCATGGCTTTGGGCTCCGGAGAATAGGGCAGAGGTAAGGAGTTACGGTCTGGAGGCCTTGGCATCTGGTTCGCAAAGGTGGAACAATTTCAGGTTTAGTTGGGTAGCAAGGTACGAGCATAGCGTGGCTCGAAATATGGTAGAAACATCCCCCCAGAATCCATCTTTGGGAAAGCAACTGATTTATGTTCCACGCAACCGTGCAGGTGTTTCCTTTGGCATGGAGTATCAGAACCTTACTGTGCATTATAGTCACGATTTCACCGGAAAAAGCTACACTAATAGTAGCAACACACAGTACTTACCTGCATTTGGTGTCGGCAATATATCTGTAAGTCATGGATTTTCATTTGCGGGCTACATTTTGCGTACAAGTCTGAGTGCCGAAAACCTTTGGAACTCTAAATATCAAATTATGGCCAATCGTCCAATGCCGTTTCGAATCATCAGAGCAGGCGTGCATCTATCGGTAAACAGGTAATGCAATAGTATTGGTAAATTTTGCAAGCTTAAGGAGAATGATGGCAAAATATTGTCATCATTCTTTAATTTTGTCCTTATGAAAGCCCAATCCTTTTCTACTTTTGTTGTGAAAATTTTTGTCCTTGCCACAGTCAGTGTCATCCTGTTGGGATGCGGAAATGAGAATGATTGCCAAGGGGGACAAATCCATCCTTTGCGCTTAGGATTTTACCAAACGAGACCAGGCACCAATAGGTTGCAGGCAATGCAGATAGACAGCATTGCTGTGGTAGGTAT
>DMJL01000172.1:0-15158 GCA_003451785.1 Bacteroidales bacterium | reverse complement strand
GGCATTAATCACACAGATACCTTATGGGTCATTCACAGGCATCAATTGCATCTGGTTTCTCCCGAATGTGGTTTTACAGTGTTCAATACCGTAACACATATTAGGCATACCAATCAAAGAATATCAGGATTCACTCTTAGTCAACCTTTTGTAGCAAACACCCTTGAAGAACATCTTATTCTTATTATCAGTACTCCTACCGGCAATTGAGTTTTCGGCCAATGCATCGCAGCCAGAAGCCGAAGAAGCTCCATTCCGACGATACATGAGCCTTGGAGTAGAGTTGGCCGGACCTGCCATGCACTTTATTGCACCTGAAACTTTTGTGCTTTCTGCTTCGGCAGATTTGGAGATACGACCCAATCTTATGGCGGCATTAGAACTGGGCAATGCGCAAGTGAATGTGAAGCAGCCCGCTGCAGAATACAATGTTTCGGGGCAATTTTTTCGCATAGGCGCAAACTACAATCTATTGCAACAAAATCCTGCGATACACGGAAACCAAATTTTCATGTTCTTGAGGTATGCAGCAAGTTTCAATACCCACGATGCACCTGTCGTTCAATTGATTGACCCAGTATGGGGGAACCAGGAAGTTAGTTTCGACCAATTAAGCTATCAGGCACATTGGGCTGAAGTAGGGGCAGGGCTTAGAACTCGTATATTTCATAATTTTTTTCTTGGATGGAATGTGAGGGCTGCTTTTATGATTAGCCAAACCGATAACGAAAGTACAAAGCCATTTTTTGTAAGCGGCTTTGGTAGGAATCAGAACAATACTCAATTCATCTTTCAATATTTTATCTATTATCGAATTCCTACGAAATAATTTTGTTTTGGCATCTATATGCAAAATTTTTTAACCACTTAACCGTTATTTTTGAGAGGCTAAAATTGTAGAACAATTTATTTGGAATTTGTGATACAACCTGATTTCAAAAATATCAAATCCATCGAGGGTAGCATACTTAATTCGGAGAATTCCACCGCGTTGGTTTCAATGGATATAAGAAATTATCCCTTTGATGAGATATTTCCTGAAATCTTATTAATGAAATCTCAAGTGCTCTCTACCCTCGAAAGGGAATTGCCTGCACAACTATATTACCACAATGTACAGCATACAAAAGATGTTTGCAAGGCAGTTGAATTACTATGTGTTTATGAAGGAGTGCAAGCAGAAGAATTGAAGTTATTGTGGACAGCTGCCCTTTTTCACGATACAGGGTTTATGTTCGAATACAACAACAACGAGATTCATGCTTGCAGCTATGCAAGAAAAATACTTACAGTTTTTAGATATCCCGAAGAGTTTATCTCAAGAGTTTGTCAATTGATAATGGCTACTAATTTGCCCCAATCGCCCACTTGCCGATTAGAAGAAATATTGTGCGATGCAGATTTGGATTATCTTGGCAGAGACGACTTTTTTATTACAGCCCTTAGATTGCATAGGGAGTGGAGTGAGAATAGCGGGAAAAAAATACCTATTAAAGATTGGTATGAGATGGAAAGCAAATTTATGCGCAACCATAAATACTTTACTCTTTCAGCGCAAAAATTGCGCAACCACAAAAAAAGCAAAAACTTTGAACAGATTCAAGAACTCACTGAGATGATTGATGCACATCTTAGGTTTACTACCCGAAAATGTATTTAGAAGGTATATATTTATTTGCATATATTATGTAACTTGTAGCTCCTATTCTGCTTAGGTGCTTTTATTCCTTAAAATACTTTTCATTATGAATCAGGTGAACAAAAAGGTGATTATTGCCGCTACCGATTTTACTCCAATTGGTCAGTATTCCGTTGATAATGCTGCTGAATTCACCAAACTTATCAACGGCAGGTTGATGGTGTTGCATGTAGTTACTAAAGACACCAAGGCTAGATTGCGCAAGGAAAAGAAGTGTACCAAAACCATGAACGAATGTATGCAACAGATATGCAACAAAGTTCAGGAAGATTATGATATTGAAGCAAGTTATGTTTTGCCCGAAGGCAATATCTTTGATACCATAGGTTCTACCGCTTCAACGCTCAATGCTGACTTTGTTTTCATGGGAACCCATGGCAAAAAGGGCACCGAATTTCTGTTGGGCGGAAATGCAATAAAAGTAATTACGCGATGCTCTGCTCCTATTTTTGTTGTTCACAAGCCAGCTTCTAATGGAGGGTTTAAAAACTTTGTTTTCCCATTGGATTCTTGTCCGGGTGCAAAGCAAAAGATAAAAATTGCGATGGAGTTGCAAAAAATTGCAGGCACTACCTTTCATTTCTTTGTTTACATGCCCGAAAATGATCCTAATGTAAATCGCACAAAGGCAGCGTGGAGCCAAATAGAAAAAATATTGAAAGACCACAATGCAACTTTTACTTTTGAAAAATACACCAAACTCAACGGTTTTGAGAATGCAGTTGTAGAACACGCTAAGAATATTAACGCAGATGCCATAATCTTGAATACCGATCCCGAGAAGTTTACCTGGTCGCCATTGCAGCTCCCTGAAGAAAATATTATTTACAACAAGGAAGGGATTACCGTTCTGTGTGTGAATGCAAAGAACATGAATCGGATAGTTGGAGGGCTATAAGTATAGCTTGCGATCAATTTATTGGCCGGGTTTCCGGCCATTTTTTTTTAATTTTACCCAAAATTGCAACCCAAAACATGGAAAACGAACTTGCTAAGGAACGGATACTATTCTTGCGAGATAAACTTAACAGATTCAATTACGAGTATTATGTGCTGGATAAACCATCGGTTAGCGACATAGAATTTGATAATCTTTTGCAAGAGCTTATCGCCTTAGAGAAATCCTATCCAATGTTTTTCGATGCTCACTCACCAAGCCAAAAAGTAGGTGGCGAGATTACTCGAAAATTTCCTGTTGTGCAACACAACTTTCCCATGTTGTCTCTGAGCAATAGCTACACACTGGCAGAATTGCAGGAATTTGATTTAAGAATAAGAAAACTATTGGGCATAGATGTGTTGGAGTATGTGTGCGAGTTAAAGTTCGATGGAGCCGCCATTAGCATCCTGTATAAGAATGGGAAATTGCATAGAGCTGCAACCCGAGGCGATGGATTACAAGGCGATGATGTAACGGCAAATATTAAAACCATAAAAAGCCTTCCATTAGTTATTTCACATCAAGAAATACCCTCAGAATTTGAAGTTAGAGGCGAGGTGTTTCTTCCCCATGCAAGTTTTATAAAAATTAATACCGAAAAATTAGCTAATCTTGAGGAACCATTTGCAAATCCGCGCAATGCTGCATCGGGAAGTTTAAAAATGCAAGACTCTGCCATTGTGGCTAAGCGGAATCTCGATTGCTATGTTTATAGCTTTGCGACCGATACACCAACCATTACCGAGCATTACCAACGCCTTTTGTGGCTCAAGGATATGGGGTTCAAAATATCGGATTACTCCAAAAAATGCAATGGGATTGAAGAAGTTTTGCTACATATTAATTATCTCGAAAGCCTGAGGCAAGATCTTCCGTTCGACATTGATGGTGCTGTTGTGAAGGTTAATAGCCTTACTTATCAGCAGCAATTGGGAGCTACATCCAAATCACCCCGTTGGGCTATCGCTTACAAGTTCAAACCCGAACAAGCCACAACTAAGCTCAAGGATGTAACTTATCAGGTAGGACGCACAGGGGCCATTACGCCCGTGGCAAACCTTGAGCCGGTGCTGGTAGCCGGAACCATGGTAAAACGAGCCTCCCTATACAATGCAGATAAGATGCAAGAGTTGGATCTGTATTATGGTGATCTGGTATTTGTGGAAAAAGGCGGAGATATAATACCCAAAATCACCGGAGTTCAATTGGATGCACGGCAACGCGATGCTTTGCCCATTACATTTGCTACCCACTGCCCACACTGCAGTACTGCACTGCAACGGATAGATGGAGAGGCATTGTATTTCTGCCCAAACAGCCAATCGTGCCTACCCCAGATACAGGGTAAATTTGAACATTTTATAGCTCGACGCGCTATGAACATTGAAACTTTGGGCGAGGGGCGCATAGAAGTGCTATTAGAAAAAGGGCTAATTTCGAATCTTGCTGATTTGTACGATTTACGATTCGATCAACTCTTTGGTTTGGAAAAGATTGTAGTGGACGACGAAACATTAACAACAAAGAAAATAACATTCAGAGAAAAAACCGCAGCCAACATTTTGGAAGCCATTGCGAAATCCAAAGAAGTTCCTTTTGAAAGAGTTTTATTTGCGTTGGGTATCAAACTATTAGGTGAAACCATGGCACGCAAAATAGCCGTGCATTTTCAGAATCTGGATAATTTGATGCAAGCCCGATTCGACGATTTAGTTGCAGTGCCCGATGTGGGCGATAAACTTGCCCAAAGCATCTTAGATTATTTTGAAGACTCCGCAAACACAGCAATGATTAAACGATTGCAAAGTTCGGGTCTGCAGTTTACTTCAAGCCATAAAGCAGTATCCTCAACAGGAATACTATCGGGAAAGGTTTTAGTGGTATCGGGAGTGTTTGCTAAATACTCTCGCGACGAGATTAAGCAACTCATAGAGCAACACGGCGGAAAAACGGCTGGTTCCGTATCTGCAAAAACTTCATTCTTAGTAGCAGGCGAAAATATGGGTCCCGAAAAAAGAAAGAAGGCAGAAAGCCTTGGTGTGAAAATTATTTCTGAGCAAGAGTTTGAACAATTGTTAGTCAAAAAATCTTCTTCCCAACTAAGTCTCGACTTTTAACCCTTAACCCTGAAATAATACGACCTTTCTCGAAGCGTTTAAAGACCGATCATACCATCACGAATGGTTATTTTGCGATCGGCAAGGCTTGCCAGTTCGTTGTTGTGGGTTACAATTACAAAAGTTTGCCCAATACTATCGCGAAGGGAAAAGAACAAATCATGCAACTCTTTAGAAGTTTGGGAGTCCAGATTACCACTTGGCTCATCGGCCAAAATCACAGCAGGATCGTTTATCAATGCCCGGGCTACTGCCACGCGCTGTTGCTCACCACCAGAAAGCTCCGAAGGTTTGTGTTGGATTCTACCGGATAATCCCATCATTGTAAGCAGCTTGAGTGCTTTCTTTTCAGCCTCTACCTTGCCGGCTCCTCCAATGAAGGCAGGGATGCAAACATTCTCTATGGCTGTGAACTCAGGCAATAAATGATGAAACTGAAAAACAAATCCAATGTTTTGGTTGCGAAAGTAAGAAAGCTTTTGATCGCCCAACCCTTTAATATTTAGACCTTTGATAATTACTTCCCCAGAGTCAAAAGGGTCCAATGTTCCCATAATATGCAACAATGTTGATTTGCCTGCCCCAGAGGCACCAACCACCGATACGATTTCACCGGGTTGTATGCTCAGGTCTATACCCTTTAAAACTTTCAGAGAACCATAGGATTTATGCAGATTGGTAACCTGTATAATGGGATTTTCGATTTTTTGACTCATTGGCGTGGATTATTCCTTGTAAAGTATCCAAAACGGGAGGATTTTGGATGCCAAAGTTACCAAAGTAATTGCGATTTTGGATTCCTACGGATGAATTTGAGGCATAAAATTCACCGTAGAATTAGTATTTCCATTGTAGGTGGTTATGGTGTTTTGTGAATTTAGCCGATTTATTAAAAACATCCCAACTTGCATTAATCCAGCAAAGTAGTTGCAAACCAACCCATAGGGTAAAAAAATCATGTATTAACCCCGACCTTTAGTTCGGGGAATAAAATGAATAATAAAAAATAGGCCTTTAGCCCTGCCTTTTCGGGCGGGATTATATTCGGTTTATTAGCTACTTGCAATTATCCATTGTCATTCTGAACGACGTGCTTGAACTGAGCAAGGGCTCCATTGAGCTCAGTCGAAGTGTCGAAGGGAAGCATCTCTTTAACACCATAAACCCATATCCTTCCCTTCGGTCAGGATGACAAAATAGAATCTTCTTTGTAACGGCAATGCAACCACCGCCCAAATTGGCTCTATATCACCCCTACGGGGTTTGTAGGGTCGTTGTTGGATATTTTTCTATGAATATCTCACCCCTACGCGGTTGCAAAATATGTAGTAACCCCGCCCTTTAGGTCGGGGGAAGAATGAAAAAAGACAAACGGGCTTAAGACCTTACAAACTGGGCGGATTAAAAATTCCGCAATGCGATAGAACCAAACCCAAAGGAATTGAAGATTTCAAGAAAACTCAATAATATTATAACTTTAGTCCCAATTGTAGCCATTCCCTTACCTCATTATCTCCAAGGGCGAAGTTTTGACATGGCTTCAGAAACTGTTTGTGCGTAGGTTTTAGAAACAGGAATGGAAATTGAGCCTTGGTCGTCGAGCCATAAATTTAATTGGCTACTATCCCGTTTTAGCATTTTAATCTGGTCGAAATTAACCATATACGAACGATGACATCGAAGTAATGGATAGCCTTCCATTTGCTGCTCTAAATTTTTTAAGGTGTTTCGCAGCATGTATTTCTTATGACCATCTCCCGATTGGTAATGAACAATCACATAATTATCGCTGGCTTCCAGATATACCAGATCGTGGGATTTTATGCTTAATTTCAACGAACCATTTTCGTCTTTAAATGGTATAAATTGAGGTTTGAATCGAAGTTGACGAAGGAGGGTTTCTAAGTTTACTTTTTTCTCCCACCATGCAAAAAACAGCGTACTAATTAAATACGGTATAAGCAGAATGAGAGAAGTGTTCTGCACTGCCAAAACCATGGACGGCAGAAATGGTGTGTTATCTTCCAAAGCTATTCGTTCAAGAAATGTGTACAAGGCTCCTTTTAAAACAATCTCAGCTACAATCATTATTAAATAGTACTGAATTGTAATTGGGCGGTATTTCTTTACTATAAACATGATAATCCTACTCGCCAAAACCACAAGCATACCAGCTAAAACTATCAATCCGCTCACAAACGAAAATACCCACCAACTTACGGCGTACCAATCTTTTGACCCAAACGGCTGGTAAACATTGATAAAAAAATACGCAAACACTGTGGTGAAAAGTATCTGAATAGTAACATTTCGGCGATTTACAAAATACTCCGGTACCAATTTGGCCATAATCTGCGTGGGTAAGGTGTTTTACTTATGGTGTGGAAAACTACTACAAACATAGGAGAATATAAATGCATTATCGAGCAAATTTATGCAAAAAACTACTATTTCATTTACCCCAAATATTATTTTTTCACCCCATAAGAAAAATCATTCACCCCTAACTATTGGCAAATGCCACAATTTTTGCAGGTTTACGAAAACCCTATTTTTCTTTGCAGTGTAAAACTAAAAAATCAAATTGGATTATGAGCGCACCTTCTACCATACAATTCCCAGTAATGAACACTATAAACTACAATCTGAAGAACCAAGAGTTGAAAAGTAGGTTTAGCCTCTTGAAGCCTATTTCTGCTCTATCGGAAAATGTGGTTTATTACAATTTTTCATTCAAGTCTGATTGTGTTTTTGAAGGAAACTCATATCTAGGTGAGCTTTCTCCAGAAGAAGCCCAAATTGTAAATGAATCTGGCAAAACCGTAAATAGGCATTTTCAATATACCATATTAACCCCAACGGAATCAAGTCCCAAGGATGTAATTCTGCTGTTGCATGGGCTAAACGAGCGGTCATGGGAAAAATACATCCTTTGGGCAAATACATTGGTTGAAAAAACCGGCAAGGCAGTAATCCTTTTCCCATTAGCATTTCATATTAATAGAGCACCAGCCAATTGGAGCAACCCCAGAATGATGCAAGCAATTTCGATTAAAAGGCAGAAAGACGATCCCGATATTAAGGAGAGTAGTTTTGCAAATGTGGCATTGAGTCTGAGGCTACAATTTCATCCGGAAATGTTTCCGGTTTCAGGAGCACAGAGCTATTTAGATATTGTGAAGCTATGCCGGCAAATAAAATCAGGCAAGCATCCACTATTGCCTAAAGCTGAAAGTATCAGCATTTTTGCGTACTCCATCGGTACAATTTTAGCCAAAATTCTGCTTCTGGCCAACCCGTACCGATTGTTTGGAAAAGAAAAAGTATTTCTGTTTTGCGGGGGTGCCTACCTCGATCAAGTTACGCCGGTTTCGAGGGCTATTATGGATAGTGAAGCCTGTAAATCCTTACATCGCTATCTCGGCTCAGCTCCAAAAGTTGCACATTTGATGCTTTCACCAAAACGAAAAGCAAAATTGCTTCCACAGGCATGGAAAATATTTCAAAGCCTTGTTTCCAAAGACTTTAACAAATCGGATAAAACGGAAATTTTTAAGAAAGTTAAACAAAGAATTTTTGCAGTAGGATTAAGCTGCGACGATGTTTTTTCGCCTTCTGCAATTCACAACCTAATGGGAAACAGGAGTGTAGCCATCGAAGTTCCTTATACAGGCTCCCACGAAAAACCTTTCCCTTTCGATAGCAAGGATCAGCACGATCAAGTAGTTGCTGTATTTGAGCAGATTTTTGATATGGCCAGTGCGTTTTTTGCGCAAGACCAAAAGAAAAAGTAATCCTATTCTATCTGCCGAAAAGAATTTACCAATACGCCCATTAACCCAACTTGCAGTTTGCAGCAAGTTGGGTTAAATTTTGCATTACACAGCCTACCGTTCATTCGTTGCGCTAAATTTGTAATAGTCCTTACAATATTTTTAAATACAACCATTTGTACTAAGTTTACACATGAAATCTACCTTAAAATGATTATACCTAATGCAAGTCAGATACGAGAACTGGATGCCTATACTATTGCCCATACTCCCATAAAATCCATAGACCTTATGGAGAAAGCTGCTAAGCAATGTTTTCAAAAAATTAAACCCATTTTGAGCAAAACAATGGAAGTTATGGTGTTTTGCGGGCCTGGTAATAATGGTGGCGATGGGCTTGCAATTGCCCGCATGATAGCCGGAGCCGGATTTCATACAAGGGTATTTTATGTAGGTCAACCGGAGCAATTTTCTCCAGATTTTGAAACCAACCTACGCAGAATAGAGAAATTTTTAATGGTTACTGTTTCGGAAATTCAAAAAGTAATGGATTTGCCAGTTATTGACAAACACAATACCATTATTGTTGATGCCCTTTTGGGCACCGGATTAAACAGACAAGTTGATGGGATTTTCTTTGAAATAATAAGGCATATCAATAATTCGGGTGCTAAAATTTTGTCAATAGATATCCCCAGTGGATTATTTTGCGATGGCAATGCACTCCAACAAAATGATGCTGTAATAAGAGCTAATCATACTTATACATTTCAATTTCCCAAATTATCATTTCTTTTTCCCGAAAACGAAGAATTTGTCGGCAATTTCACAGTGTTAGATATCGGGCTTCACCCAGATGGAATTCGGGAGCTAGAAGGCAATAATTTTCTTATTGAAAATACATTGATAAAATCGTTTTATAGAGGGCGTTCGAAATTTTCGCACAAAGGAAATTATGGCCATGCTCTATTGTTTGCAGCAAGTGAAGGCAAATCAGGAGCGGCTATTTTGGCAGCCGAGGCAGCGATGCGCTCGGGGGTGGGATTGCTTACAGCGCATGTTCCCAAATATGTTCTGCCTATTTTGCAAGCAGGAGTTCCTGAAGCCATGTGCCGTAAGGATGATGATCCGTACATTGTTACACATTCTGGCGAAGTATCAATGTTTAATGCAATAGCTTTTGGACCTGGCGTAGGCACCGACCCCAGAACTGCGAATGCGTTGAAAATGCTGATACAAAATACAATTAATCCTTTGGTAATAGATGCAGATGGATTGAATTTGTTGGCACAAAATCCTACTTGGCTTGCATTTCTGCCCAAAGGCAGCATCCTTACTCCCCATCCAAAGGAATTTGAAAGGATTGCAGGCAAGACCCAAAGCGGATTGCATAGGTTGGAACTTGCAAAGGACTTGGCTCGGAAATTTAGTATATATATAATTCTAAAAGGAGCATATACTGCTGTAGTCTGCCCTGATGGTCGAGTGTTCTTCAATCCTACGGGCAACCCGGGTATGGCCACAGCTGGAAGTGGTGATGTGCTCACAGGAATAATCTTAGCATGGTTAGCCAAAGGTTATCCGCCTCTACAAGCAGCATTGATAAGTGTATTCTTGCATGGCACAGCAGGCGATTTGGCTGCTGCCAGATTAGGAATGGAGGGTATGACTGCACGCGATATTGTATTCCATTTGCCAAAAGTTGCAAAAAAGCTTTTTGCGTAAAAGGATTAATCAAATACTCTGATAATGGCGTTGAAAAATTCCAACTACAGTCTTTGGGTTGAAAACTCAAAAAAAATTATAAGGGATGTACTAAACCCCGATGGGGCGAATGTTTTATAGAAAAAAGAGCTTCCAATAGCTCAACTAACCCCGAATGGGTGAGTTATAGAGTTGGCAGTTGGCTGCTATTTAATAACCAATTATACTACTGCCGCCTAAACCCTTGAAAAACAACACAGGATTGCATAAAATTTTCCTGCGTTTATGAAATGTTAACGAATCCTTTGTTTCTTTGCGTAATAGTTAAACAAATTTGCGACTACTGTTGTTAATGAGTTGCATTAAAAAAAGTAAAATCTGTAGCCTTTTATTACATGGAAAACTTGGAAATAGACAACAAATTTACCCCCGAGAAAGTAGGTAAAGAAACCTTAAAGAAATGGTATCGCCTTTTAATTTTGGGTCGCAAACTCGACGATAAGGCACCCAATTATCTCAAGCAGGCGTTAGGCTGGTCGTATCATGCGCCTTATGCGGGTCATGATGGAATACAGTTGGCCATAGGTCAAGTGTTTGACCGCAATACCGACCACTTCTTTCCTTACTATCGCGATATGCTTTCGGCTTTATCTGCTGGAATAACGGCAGAAGAAATAATTTTGAATGGTCTGTCAAAGGGGACCGATATTTCTAGTGGAGGAAGGCACATGTCCAATCACTTTGCTAAGCCGCAATGGAATATCCACAATGTTTCGTCGGCTACAGGCAATCACACCCTGCATGCAGCCGGAGTGGCCCGGGGTATGAAGAAATACAAGCACAAAGGTGTGGCCATAAGCTCGCAAGGCGAATCATCGGTATCAGAAGGCTATGTGTATGAAGCGATTAATGGAGCCAGCAACGAAAAATTGCCTGTAATCTTTGTTTTTCAAGACAATGGCTATGGGATTTCGGTGCCAAAGGCTGACCAAACGGCCAATCGCAAAACTGCTGAAAACTTCAGAGGTTTTTTGAATTTGCGGATAATTTATTGCAATGGGCGCGATGTTTTCGAGAGCATGAATGCAATGACTGAGGCCAAAAATCATGTATTAAAAACCGGCACCCCAGTAATTGTTCATGCTAATGTAGTGCGGATGCACTCCCACTCCAATAGCGACCGTCATGAATTGTATCGCGACGATAGAGAGATAGGTTGCGCGCGCGAGGCCGATCCAATCCCAAGATTCGAGCGAGCCATTCTCTCCAAAGGCGGTTTAACAGAGGGTGAATTAGAGGAAATCAAAAAGGCGGTTGACATTGAAGTAGCAGAAGCCCACAAAAAAGCGATGGCTGCGCCCGATCCTAATCCCGAATCTATTTTCGATTTTATCATACCCGAACCACATATTCCAATAAAATATCCTGAAGGTATCCACAACTACGATGGGCCTAAAAAGAAACTTATTACTGCGCTCAATGAGACCCTAAAGGCTGAGTTTGAGTATAATCCCGACACTTATATTTGGGGACAGGATGTAGCAAACAAGGAGAAGGGAGGAATTTTTAATGTTACCAAAGGTATGCAGCAGAAATTCGGTAGGGCACGAGTATTCAATGCTCCAATTGCCGAAGATTTTATTCTGGGTACAGCAAATGGCATGAGCCGTTTCAGCGAAAAAATACGCATAGTAGTTGAAGGAGCCGAATTTGCCGATTATTTTTGGCCAGCAATGGAACAGTTTGTGGAGGTTACCCACGATTATTGGCGTAGTAATGGAGCTTTTGCCCCCAATATTACCATTCGATTGGCATCCGGAGGCTATATCGGCGGTGGTCTATATCACTCTCAAACCATAGAAGGAGCTTTGGCTACATTCCCCGGCATTAGAATTGTTTATCCTTCGTTTGCCGACGATGCAGCGGGTCTATTGCGGACTTCAATGAGGTCAAAAGGTCCAACTATGTTCTTGGAACCAAAATCACTTTACAACGCCAAGGAAGCTGAAACGCCCATACCCGACGACTACGAAGTACCGTTTGGTAAGGCACGCATCAGAAGACCCGGTAGCGATTTATCCATTATAACCTACGGAAATACCACCCACATGAGTATTCGAGTAGCCGACAAAATTGCCGCAGAAACTGGCAAAGAAATCGAAGTGGTGGATATTCGATCGTTGATACCATTAGATAAGGAAGCAATTCTTAACTCGGTGAAAAAAACAAACCGTGTGCTTGTAGTACACGAGGATAAGGTGTTTGGTGGGTTTGGAGGCGAGTTGGCTGCCATTATAGCCGACGAAGCTTTCAAGTACTTAGATGCACCCGTGAAAAGAGTGGGTTCCACATTTACACCTGTAGGGTTTCATAGAAATCTGGAGAAAGCCATACTGCCTTCAGACGAAAACATCTATATTGCAGCCAAGGAAGTTCTGAATTTTTAAAAGTTTTATTGGTTACTTTTTACAAGCCATCTATCCAAGACCGTCTTTTAAAAATAGGCGGTCTTTTTTTATAAAAAAAGTCTGAAAATTGTGATACCACTCTGACAATATTTTTGATTGATTTTTGCTTGGAAAATTTTATCGTAGAAGCATTGTCTAAGTAACAATAGACGCTATTTTTCGTTACAAAGTATTATGTTTGCCAATAATTCCATTTCGATGAAAATAAAAGGTCTGCTCATCTTAAGCTACCTGCTATTATTTCATGGTGAAATTGTTGCAAACGCTCCATTGCATTTTTCTCAACAGTTTGCCATGCCCATGCAATTGAATCCCGCTTTTGCAGGAACCAAGCCATTTGCAAGGCTTTCATTTGGATACCGCACACAGTTTTTTCCCGGATTGGATGCTTTTCAATCGGCTCATTTCTCAATAGATAATTACACAGCCAGTACTATGGGAGGACTTGGGCTTCAGGTTGTAAGAGATGTGCAGGCCAATCTTTTACAAACAAATCACATTGGCGGAATTTACAGTTTGCATCTTCAACTCACGCACAACCTTTTTATGAATCTGGGGTTAGAGGCCGCAATTCTGAATAAATCCCTAAACTGGAACAATCTGATTTTTGCTGACCAGTTCAATTTGCTCACAGGAGAAATTTTGCCCATAAATGAGCCAATTATTGAAAGTTCTTTGTGGGTTCCCAATTTTGCCACAGGAGTATTGCTTTTCAACGAACGATTTTTTGGTGGATTGGCAATACACAACCTTAATAGACCCAATATAAGTTTTCATGGCACTCCAGTGAGAATGCCGTTGCACTACAAGTTTCATGTGGGAACCACTATTTCCATTGGGCAAACAACCCGCAGAAATAGACCTGATGAAAGTTTTTTTGTAGCTCCAAATATCATTTTTCACCTTAGGGGCGTTTATAGAATGATAAATTATGGATTACATGCCGGATTCAAGAATGCGTCAGCTGGAATTTGGATTCGACAAGATTTCCGATTGCCAGAGACAATAATATTTTTGATAGCTTTAGATACCGGAAATTTGAGAATCTCGTACAGCTATGACCATTCTTTATCAAGCCTTTACGGGTTAAATCAGGGTGCCCATGAGGTTGGAATACGGTTTTCATTTTTCACCGACAACAAAAAGCCGCGAGAAAACATAATAAATTGCAGAGGTTTTTAGTTATTTTTGTAAAAATTCAATAAGACAGCTATGCAGAAAAGTTTTAGACTTTTGTTTCTTGTAATTGCAGCAATGCTTGCCACTGGTTTGTTTCAATCCTGTAGAAATCCAAGGAGAACGGTAGCGGGTGAAAGCAGTACAACAGGTTGGGCTTACAATGACCCCGAATTTGGTGGATTTGAAAAGTCATTAGTAGAAGAACAAGAAACAGGACCAGGTTTGGTATTTATCGAAGGTGGTACTTTTGTGATGGGACGCACTGAGCAAGATGTAATGCACGATTGGAACAACATTCCACGCCGCGTTACGGTATCATCTTTCTACATGGACAAGACCGAGGTAAGAAACATTGACTATTTGGAATACTTGTTTTGGATAAGCCGAGTCTTCGGAACTACATTTCCAGAAGTACACCGTAGAGCCTTGCCCGATACGCTTTCGTGGCTCGATCCTATGGCTTATAACGAACCATTTGTACAAAATTACCTCAGGCATCCGGCATACCACCAGTATCCAGTTGTTGGCGTGAGTTGGGTTCAGGCAAACGAATATGCTGCATGGCGTACAGATAGGGTAAACGAGATGATTCTTATTAGAGAGGGTATATTGGCTTGGGACCCCGATCAGCTCAACGAGCGCAACTTCAATACCGAAGCATATTTAGCTGGCCAATATGAAGGTTTGGTACGGCGAAATATGCGCGACTTAGACCCTAGGGGCACAGGAGAGCGGCAAGTACGCTGGACTGACGGTATTCTTCTACCATCGTATAGGTTGCCCACCGAAGCCGAATGGGAATTTGCAGCCTTGGGGCTAATCGGAAACACCATTGACGAAAATATTGCAGAACGCCGCCAATATCCATGGGATGGTAGCGGACTTAGAAATAACAATCGCCAATCGAGAGGAGTGTTTCTTGCCAACTTTAGAAGAGGAGCCGGAGACTATATGGGAGTAGCAGGCAGTTTGAACGATGCAGGCGAAGGTCCAGTACCGGTTACGGCATTTTGGCCCAACGATTATGGATTATACAACATGGCAGGCAATGTAAGCGAGTGGGTTTTAGATGCCTACAGACCCCTTTCGCATGAAACAGTAGCCGATCTAAGACCTTTTAGGGGTAATGTTTTTGAAATCTTGGAAACCGACGAGACTGGCAGACCAGTACCCAAGGATGAGTTGGGTAGAATGCGCCGAGTACCCGCTCCGGTTGAGCCTGGCAGGCGAAACTTCCGTCAGGCAGATAATGTTGGCTACAGAGACGGTGATGTGAGG
>DMJL01000046.1 GCA_003451785.1 Bacteroidales bacterium | reverse complement strand
CGCTGAAAATAATGAGCTATAATTTTTCTTCTTTCTCCGCGGGAATCATCAAAAAGAATAAAGTTCTCAACGATGTCCAAAAACCTCGCCGGCTCACAAGTTCCTTTAATAACCGTCTCCAAGCTTATTTTCCCAATCTCTTTCTCATCTTTTATCTTCTTCCATTCGTTGAAATGCTCATAGGCGCCAGTAAGTGTGCCGACCTTACTCTCTATGCCATTAGAAATAATGATAAAGACGTTATACCAAAAGAGCTGCGGAATCGTGTCCTTGTAATCACGGATGTTTTGCTGATAGGCGTTACGAAGGTTCTTATGCGATGCTTTGAGCTCTATGAGTACCAACGGTAAGCCGTTTACGAAGCCGATCAAATCCGGCCGACGCTTGTGCAATTCACCAGTAATCCAAAGTTGAGAAACGAGTATGAAATGATTCTCTTCTGGATTTTCAAAATCAATAACTTTTACCGTCTCGGTTTGCTGTTCACCTTTCTCATTTTCCGTCTCAACTTTTACGCCGTCTTTAAGTAACTGCCATATTTCGTGGTTAGCATTCACCATGCTCATTGCCGAACGGTCTTTTATAATCTCATCTATCGCAAGATTTAATGCTTCGGTGGATACACTCGGGTTTAGCTTCGTCAGAGCAATTTTGAGATAGTTCATCAGAACAACTTCTCCCGGATTTTCCCGGCCGAATTCCGCATCAGTTTCGCCAGAATATGCATTGACAAAATTATCGGCACTCCAAAGCTTACCAAAAATCTTGACGGCCGTTTGCTCTATTAATTTGTTCTCTGAAAATTCGTTCATATTATGTATATTTTACTTTGCTTTGATTACAGTGATTTCTTACAAACAAAAGCCATGAATCATACCAGTACCAAGCTTTTACTACAGTTATGCCGAAACCTTTAGCAGGGTCTTTCGCCTTCTCTGACCGCCACAATTTAGTATGCTGATATACTCCAAACTTTTTAAAACCCTCCTCCTGCATTTGTCTCCAAATGTCACCTGCGGCGTATTTCATTTTTTCTTTTTCTTTTACCAAAATATATTCCTTATTCATTCCCTTGGCGATATTTGAATCTGCTGGGATAAACTCAATAACTTTATCCGCCTGCCCTTTCCTATTGGCTGTTTTGGGAACGAACAATACCCTATAAGAAAACCTGCTATCGTTAAAATCGTTATCTGATAATTCCTGATCAAATGCTTGTATGTAAGTAGCGATATTTTGTGGCAACCCCTCATAGTCGACCATCTTGTCTATCTGTTGTTCACTCAGAGAAGAAAATTGGAGACTGAAGGACAAGTGTTTTTCAATACCATTTTGTTTTGGAAATAATTTTTTCAAATAGAAATTGAAATTTAAGCAACACGCTTGAAATCTTGCACTTAATAAGTCATCAATCTTGGTGGTCATCTGATGCTCAATTTCATGCCGCAGACCGATCAAAAATTTCAAATTATTGGCAACGATATTATCTATGGGAGATTTGTCGCAATTCAAGCATTTTTCTAATCCCCAATATGTATGAGCGCCATTTTTGGTAGTACAAAAATTTCGTTTTCTTGATCCTTGATAAAAATATCTATACTCCACTTTATTTTTTCTGTAGTAAGCATGTAATAAGTATGTCCATGCAATAATAGCAAGGACTATAAACGATTCTGATTTAAATTGTATGTTTGGGTTGTTAAAAATTTGAACAGCCGACAACATCGACTCCTTGGATTTGTGTAGTAACTCATTCTTTATTGACCCAACTTTTTTCTTGCGCCTAGCCATAACATTATTTCACTGTTATTTCCCCAGTTACTAATTTCGGTAAGAGTAAATCTCGCGCTTGACGCAAAATACAATTTTGTTTATTCAACTCAACAATTTCTTTTAGCAAAGGTTTGGTATTTTCTCCATACAGTCCCAAAATTTTTACATCGGGAATTACTATCTCGAGTTTAGCTGTTTGTATGGGGCTTAAGTTTTGTTGTGCCGCGCCTATAGCCAGGTTTTGTAATTGCGTTTGAAAATCAGGATTTCTAAATAGACCATAAACAAAAGGTTGATTTGATTTTTTGTATTCTAATTTGGCAACGCGCTGATTAAGCAACAAATTCTCTCCGTAAACAAGACAAGCACGACCTATATTCCCCGTTAAAGACAAAAGAATATCGTCATCATCTAAGTAGCAATGCTCGGGCATGTTTTTTGGTGTAGCATCCACGGTGTCCGATCCCTCTGGTCTGAATTGTCCGTCGTGCACGCTTTTTATAGTAATGACTTTGTACTTTCCGCCATTGACAAAAACATTACTTTTAAATGCGTAACCGGATAATAAATTTACAATCTCTTTAATTTGTCCAACTTTCCACCTCTCCGGAATTTTACCAAATTCGGTTTTACTATCAACTTTTTTTACTTTTTCGTGGCCGGGAAATCGAAAATATACAAACCACTCCCTATAAATCGCCTGCGCGATTTGTTCCAAAATCTTAATTCGCTTCGTGTTGTTTTCAATAA
>DMJL01000076.1 GCA_003451785.1 Bacteroidales bacterium | reverse complement strand
GAAACTGCCTGCAAGCTTGCAAATCTTTTGCAGGAAAAATATCCGATAAATGCAATGGGTGTATCTGCAAATGTGCTTCAAAAGGAATCGCTGGTAGATGCCCAACAGCACATTGCGCAATCTTTTGGCGAAATCCATTTTCTTATAAACGGTGCCGGTGGCAATTCTCCCAAAGCTACCACCAAAGTGGAGTATATTGACCCTAGCATGGATATAGCTTGGGAGAATACATTTTTTGGATTAGTACAGGAAGGCTTCGAGCATGTTTTCGACTTGAATTTTATGGGAACACTTCTGCCTACAATGGTTTTTGGTAGGCAGATGGTGGAGCAGGGTGCAGGGGTGATTATCAATATTTCTTCAATGAATGCACTGAAGCCCCTTACCAAGATTCCGGCCTACTCAGCTGCCAAATCTGCAGTAAACAATTTTACAGAATGGCTGGCCGTGCATTTCGGGAAAACCGGGGTAAGGGTAAATGCCATTGCTCCAGGGTTTTTCCTTACAAACCAAAATAGATTTTTGCTTACCAACGAGCAAACGGGGCAACTCACCGATAGGGGCAACAAAATCATAAGTAGTACCCCTATGGGAAAATTTGGCAATCCGGAGGATCTCAACGGTACGCTCTTATACTTGCTCTCAAATATGTCGTCGTTTGTTACAGGCGTGGTAATACCGGTTGATGGTGGGTTTAATGCTTTTGGAAGAGTGTAATGCACCATGCCACTGAATTATAAGAAAAGTTAGAAGTTATTGTTGAAGATATTCGGCAATTGGGCTATTGAATGAGATGGCGGAGGTTATAGAACCTGAGATGGAAATCGCCAAATCGAATTTTATGAATAAAAGAGAATTATCAGAAAAATAAAACACGATCCAATGAAGAAAAAAGTAGTAACCTATGGTGAAATCATGCTCAGGCTAGCGACGCCGGGATTTTTAAGATTCAGCCAATCCCAAAGCCTGAATGCCACTTTTGGGGGTGGTGAGGCCAATGTGGCCGTATCGTTGGCAAACTTTGGCTTAACGGTAGATTACATCACACGACTCCCATCCAACGATATTGCACATGCTTGTATCATGGATTTGAAACGCTATGGGGTAGGAGTGGAAAATATCCTTAAAGGTGGAACGCGTATGGGCATTTATTTCTTAGAAACCGGTGCTGTAAGCCGTGGCAGTAAAGTGATATACGATCGCGAGCATTCGGCCATTGCACAGATTGAGAAAGGGATGATTGATTGGGAAAAGGTGTTTGAAGGTGCCGGATGGTTTCACTGGACAGGGATTACACCCGCCATTTCTGAGGGTGCTTCGCAAGTGTGCTTGGAGGCAATCGAAACCGCCAACCGTATGGGAATTACGGTATCGTGCGACCTGAACTTCAGGAAAAATCTTTGGAAATATGGGAAAAAAGCAGGTGAAGTGATGCCCGCCTTGGTGGCGGGCACGGAAATTGTGCTGGGCAACGAAGAAGATGCCGCAATGGTGCTGGGTGTTCATCCCCATGGCGTAGATGTTACTAAGGGGCATGTGGAAGCTGCCGCTTATGAGTCGGTATCCAAGCAAATAATGGCAAGATTTCCCCGTTGCAAAAAAGTGATTACTACACTGCGCGGCTCCATCAATGCCAACCACAACAGTTGGGCCGGAGTACTATGGGATGGTAGCACACTGTACGAATCTCGCCAATACCAGATTACCCATATTGTGGATCGGGTAGGCGGAGGCGACTCATTCATGGCAGGGCTTATTTATGGATTATTGCGATACAATAACGACCAACAAGCACTCGATTTTGCTGTAGCTGCTTCGTGCCTGAAACATACCATCTATGGAGACTTCAACCTTGTGAGCGTAGAAGAAGTGGAGAAACTCATGGAAGGCGACGAATCGGGCAGAGTGGCGCGATAGAAGCATAAGTTGCTTTGGTTATTAAAATGCCTTTTTAATGGTTGGAA
This sequence comes from Bacteroidales bacterium, assembly GCA_003451785.1. Classification (GTDB taxonomy): domain Bacteria; phylum Bacteroidota; class Bacteroidia; order Bacteroidales; family UBA7960; genus UBA7960. The sequence continues at coordinate 9,598 of DMJL01000076.1, read as the reverse complement.
TGCCAAGTAGATAGAAAAATTGAATTCTTACAAATAGAATGGATTTTGATGTAGTTACCTATTTCTATGACCATGATAACCATATTCCAACCCAATGCGACAAAAAACCTAAAGGCAAAAGTTTTGGTCAATATTTAAGCTAATTCTTAACACAAAACCACATTAAACCTTTAAAACTCACGCTGCCATGAAACTCAAACAAGGATGTGCCTATGCGCTGCTGGTTCCCACCAGTATGGGTGTTCGGATAACACCCCTATACGGTCAGCCCGTTCACGCATCAGAGCTTTACAGAATGCAGGCCACCAGTGCTGAAACCAATGTTGCCAGTATTTCCGCTTATTTGGGATTACCTGTAAAAGTGCTTACAACTTTTGTAAAAGGTAGTCCTGTTGCACAGTTTATAAAATCTAACTTGCGTAGTCGGGGAATGCATTTCGAGGGTGTCGAGGTAGAACAAGGCGGGCCGTGGGGCTACCGACATCAGTTCAACATTGCCGATAGCGGCATTGGCACACGCGGTCCGCGAGTGCATAACGACCGTGCAGGTGAGGTGGGCAGAACCTTGAAAGTTGGAGATTTTGATCTGGAGCGAATTTTTGGCCAGGAAGGAGTGCAAATCATGCACCTTTCGGGACTAATTTGCGCACTTTCGCCCGATACTGCTCAGTTTTGCCTGCAATTGGCAAACACCGCAAAAAAACACGGGACGCGCATTTCGTTCGATTTGAACTACCGAGCCACATTCTGGAAAGGGCGGCTAGATGAGTTGCGAAAAGTGTTTACAGAAATAGCATCGCTCTCCGATATTCTGATTGGCAACGAAGAGGATTTTCAATTGAGCTTGGGGATCAAAGGCCCCGAAGCAGGGGGGAAGGGAATTGAACACGAAATGGAGGCTTTCAGGGAAATGATGTTGAGGGTAAAAGCCACATTTCCAGATACTACTGTTTTTGCAACAACCCTTAGGGAAGTTCTCAGCGTAAACGAGCATCTATGGGGTGCAGTAATGCTTGCGGGCGATAATTGGCAAAGTGCATCGCCCCGCCCCATACAGATACTCGATCGCATTGGTGGCGGCGATGGCTTTGTGGGCGGGCTGCTGTACGGAATCCTTAAAGGGTGGGAACCCGAAAAATGGATACAATTTGGATGGGCATCGGGTGCTTTGGCTACAACTTTTGAAACCGACTATGCCCAACCCGCCGACGAAGAGATGATTTGGAGCATCTGGCTAGGAAATGCCAGAGTGCAAAGGTGATGCAATTGTGAGCAAAACATAATGCTCGGAAGTTTTAATGGGATTTTACCCTTAATTGTTTTACGGGTGTTTTTGTAGCCAAAGGCAAAGTTCCCGTTTATGAGCGTAGCTTAGTTTTGACTTACTATCTGGAAGTTTCGATGTAATGGAAGTTGTTTTGATGCTATCATGCATTACAAAGCAAATTCAAAGTTATTGTCAGAATGATGAAAGTGGATTGTGGAAGTATTACAATTGAAAGTGCCAATATCTGTGGGATTAAAAACGGTAACAACGAATGCGAAAACTATGGCAAGATGTTTTTGGTGTTGATAGTAATGCGTATTTGCGAATAATCCTTATTTAATTCAGCTTCATTGTAAACTCATCAGTACCATGATTTTCTTACAAACCATTAACACAAAATAAAAGTTGCTCTTTTTATTAACAAATAGATCGTGTTATGATTTACTTTGCAGAGGGTTCGCAACACGGGCATTTTGATGCAGTAAAACTCCGAGATGCCTTTTATGAAGGTTTGAATAAATTGGGCAAACGGCACAAGGTGTTGATTATACCGCCCGACTTTACGCGCTACCATTCGCAGGCTGGCATTCTTACCCGCATGGCCTGGGATTATTACGGCGACGCTCTCACCGATATTCTTCCGGCATTGGGAACCCATACGCCTATGACCATTTCTGAAATTTACAAAATGTTTAAGGGCGTTCCCCATCATCTTTTTAGGGAGCACAAATGGCGAACCGACATTGTAACACTCGGAGAAGTTCCCGCCGCCTTTTTGGAAGAAGTATCAGAAGGAAAGGTTTCCTACTCTTGGCCTGCACAAGTAAACAAGCTGTTGGTAGAAGGCGAGTTTGACCTTATTTTGAGCCTTGGGCAGGTGGTACCACACGAGGTGATAGGTATGGCCAATTACAATAAAAATATTTTTGTTGGAACCGGAGGAGCCGAGGGCATAAATAAGAGTCATTTTTTGGGTGCTGCCTATGGTATGGAACGCATAATGGGGCGTGCCAACAACCCGGTGCGAAAGGTGCTAAACTACGCATCTGAGCATTTTGCAAACCATTTGCCCATAGTATATGCGCACACTGTAGTCTCCAAGGATAACACTGGCACATTGCGCATTCGAGGACTTTTTATGGGCAACGATGCAGAATGTTTTGAGCAGGCAGCAGAGCTTTCCCTAAAGGTAAATTTCAATATGCTCCCGCAACCCTTGCACAAAGTGGTAGTGTATTTAGACTCCGATGAGTTTAAAAGCACATGGCTTGGCAACAAAAGCATATACCGCACTCGTATGGCCATTGCCGACGGTGGGGAGCTAATAGTGTTGGCTCCGGGGCTTAAAGAATTTGGCGAAGACAAACAAATAGACAGTCTAATACGCAAGTATGGGTATCGCACCACACCCGAAGTGCTTCAATACACTCGAGAGAACGCAGATTTGCAAAACAATCTTAGCGCGGCAGCCCATTTGATTCACGGCTCATCAGAAAATCGATTCAGTATTACCTATTGTCCGGGGTGCCTAACGCAAAGGGAGATAGAATCGGTGAATTTTGGGTATGCTCCACTGAATGAGATGCTACAAAATTATAACCCCGAAACATTGAAGGATGGTTTTAATGTTATGCCCGACGGGGAAGAGATTTTTTTTGTATCCAATCCGGCATTGGGTCTATGGGCGTGCAGCGACAGGTTTGAAGCCTGAATGTACCATGATAAATATGAACAAATTAAAAAAATAACACCTGAAAAATTTAAAACCATGAAACAACAAGCAGATATTGGAATCATTGGACTGGCAGTGATGGGAGAGAATCTTGCACTCAACATGGAAAGCAAGGGCTACACTGTTGCGGTTTTCAATCGCACGCCCGATAAGGTTATCAACTTTTTGGAAGGAAGGGGCAAGGGGAAGAGGATTGTGGGCACAACATCCCTTAAAGACTTTGTTCAAGCACTCAGTAGTCCGCGAAAGGTAATGCTTATGGTAAAAGCTGGGAAGCCTGTTGATGAGTATATTGAGAATCTGCTGCCTATTCTTTCTCCGGGCGACATAATTATTGACGGCGGTAATACCCACTTCCCCGATACCGACCGCAGAACTGCCTATGTGGAGAGTCGTGGTCTTTTGTATATCGGCACCGGTGTTTCAGGTGGTGAAGAGGGAGCGTTACTTGGCCCATCCATCATGCCCGGCGGCTCACCAAAAGCTTGGCCTTCCATAAAACCTATTTTCCAAGATATTGCTGCCAAAGTAGCCGATGGCTCGCCATGCTGCGATTGGGTTGGCGAAGGTGGCGCAGGTCATTTTGTGAAAATGGTGCACAATGGCATAGAATATGGCGATATGCAACTGATTTGCGAAGCATATCATATCATGAAAGACTATGTTGGCTTGTCGCACCAGGAGATGCACAAGGTATTCAAAACTTGGAACGAAGGCGAGCTTGATTCCTATTTGATAGAAATCACACGAGACATCTTAGAATACAACGATATTGACGGCACCCCATTATTGGAGAAGATTTTGGATAAAGCGGGACAAAAAGGCACTGGTAAATGGACCGGCATATCGGCTATGGAGCTTGGTGTGCCCCTTACCCTAATTGGGGAATCGGTTTTTGCTCGTTGCCTTTCTGCACAAAAGGAGGAAAGAGTAATCGCTTCTACAATTCTTACTGGACCCAAGCCCAAATTTGAAGGCGATAAGCAGGCTTTTGTAGATGCGTTGCAAAAAGCATTATTGGCATCAAAGATTGTATCCTATGCTCAAGGGTATGTGTTGATGAAAGCAGCAGCAGAAGCCTACGGGTGGAACCTTAATTATGGCGGCATTGCGCTCATGTGGCGGGGCGGATGTATCATCAGGTCGGTGTTCTTAGGAAAAATAAAAGAAGCATTCGACAAAAACCCCAACCTAACCAATTTGATGCTTGAACCCTATTTCAGAGAAAAACTGATGGATGCATCAGATAGCTGGCGCAAGGTTATCGGCATGGCCATTGCCAATGGGATACCTGTGCCTGCATTTTCGGCGGCTTTAGCCTATTACGATGGATATAGAAGTGCCAAACTGCCCGCAAACCTGCTTCAAGCGCAGCGCGACTACTTTGGCGCACATACCTACGAACGAACCGACCGACCACAAGGTGAATTCTTCCACACCAATTGGACTGGTCGAGGCGGCGATACAGCATCCACAACTTATAATGTGTAATAGATTGCCTTTCACTGCATTGCTGGAATTCCAGTAATGGTTGGATTCCAATCTTTTTGACTAAGCGATTAAGGGTGATAAACTCTACTATCTAAACAGCCCTATCTTGATGCCTGTATTGTAAGTAAAACCCGAAATGTCGGTGTGGTCTAAGTTTCTGTAATTCATTTGATTTACAAAACGATATCCTATGCCTACAGATTAATCAAAGTGATTTTTACTAAAACTGAATAGAATATGTTTAGGTGCAAATAATCCTACGAATTAAGTCTGCAATATATTTTGTCTAAAATAAATTAAAAATAATACATTAACTTTAATAAATTATAATAGAATTATTTTTTTTGATTTGAGTTTTAAAAATCTTAGCAGCTTCTATCAGCGTAAAATATGTAAGTATTGCATAACTTTACAGGATAAATCCAGTCTGATTAAAACCATAAAACTCACTAAATTTCTTTCAAAGGGTATTATCCACTAACTGATTCAAAAATATGGCAATAATTGATGCAAGATATTTTAAGGATTATAGGCAAAAACTTGGATTTGCATCACAAAGTGAAGCCAAAATTTATTTTGGTGCAAAAGATTTAACGCCAGCTGTGGACTTTGATTACATTGAATTGCTCAATGAAAGACTTTGCGGCATCATTTTTAGAATAAATGAAGTGGTAGTAGAAGAAATAAAAGCGGACAATCTGGATATTTTCTATAGTGATTACATTACGCATATTTATTCCATTTTAGGAGAAAATAACATTTTTGCCAATTTGAATAATCAGGGTAGAAGACCAGAAGAGGTTTATTTTTCATGGATGCGTGGGTTCTTAATTTCATCTTATTTCATTAAAGCGTTGGGTATTATCTTTGATGTTGATCCTTCTGCTATTGACTCAATTGGAGATGATGACTTTAAAAATCCGGAAACCTTCAGAAGGACACCGAAGGCAGATTTACAAGTAACCCTTAAAAACTCTACAATACTAAGAATTGAAATTCAGTCTGGTTTTCAGGGGTTAAACGACATTAAGCAGCATAAAATTTTAGAAGCAAAACGAATCAAAAGGGAGGCGGGATTATCATCAATTATTATTCATTTTGATTTGTACAATGGTCAAGTGGCATTTTTGGAAGCAGACAAGGTGAATGATAGCAGTTTAAATTGGATAACCAGACAGCAAATGGAAGGGCAAACAGTTTTTAATATTGATCAGAATTTCTTTTTTTGGAAATTAACTGAGAAGCCTCCAAAATTTAATGAATTTTGCAATTCTATTTGAGAAAATGGATAAGATTAAAATTATTGACTTGTTTGCTGGTGTTGGGGGATTGAGTTATGGATTTTCCAAGGATGACGACTTTACGATTGTGGCTGCTAATGAGATTCTGCCTAAAATGGCTAAGGCATATAAGCTAAATCATCCTACGGTTAAAGTTTATAATTGTGATATTAAAGAGTTTGGAATTGATGTTTTGAAACGCGACTTTCCTTCTGAAGGTGTAGAAATTGATTTAATAATAGGCGGACCGCCATGTCAAGCATATTCAACAGTCGGGAAGCGATTAATTGATGATCCACGAGGTAAGCTGTTTCAAGAATACTACAGGGTTCTTTGTGAATTTAACCCTAAAGTGTTTCTCTTTGAAAATGTCAAAGGTTTACTTTCCATGAAAAAGGGCGAGTTATTATCAACGATAGTCTCATTGTTTGAGTCATTAAGTTACAGGGTTACCTATAAAGTTTTAAACGCGGCTGACTACGGTGTACCGCAAGTTAGAGAGAGGTTAATCATAATTGGAACCAAATTAAAATCGCAATTTTTCTTTCCCGAACCAACACATTTCAATCCTGATAATGGACATCGAACTCTTTTTACTCAAAACCTCAAACCTTATTTGACATTATCTGATGCAATTAGTGACTTACCTTTTATTAGGAGTGGTGAGAAAAGCTTTGATTATTCTTCTTTGCCCCAAAATGACTTTCAGAAACTGATGAGAAAAGAAGTTGCTAAAAAATTACAAGACCATAATGCTCCCAATAACAACGAAAGGCTAATTAAAATTATGGAAAATCTTCCTGACGGAGGAACACCAGATGATTTGCCTGTTGAGCTTAGACCCCAAAGCGGATTCCCAAACACTTACAGTAGGTTATGGTGGAACAGACCAAGCACTACAATAACTAGAAATTTAAGCACTCCATCTTCTTCGCGATGTATTCATCCAATCGCTCCTAGACCGCTAACGACAAGAGAAGGCGCAAGAATTCAATGTTTTCCTGATAATTACATTTTTTATGGCTCAAGAGGCGATAGAAATCTGCAAATTGGAAATGCAGTGCCTACATTTCTTTCAATTGCATTAAAAGAATCCATAAAAACTCACTTGAAGGAAGGTTAGTCTCAAGTGTTTCTTTTAAATCTATTATTTTGCTATAAATTCATTGATCAACAAACAGTTAATTTCGATTTTCTGTCGGTTTTAGCTTGCTTTACAAAAGTTTTAAACTCACATCCAACGATAGTGTATTGTTGGTAAGGCTACCAATGGAAACAGCATCCACACCTGTGGCAGCTACTTCGAGAAGGTTTTTGCGATCCATGTTTCCGGAAGCTTCGGTGAATGCCCTGCCGTTGATGATTCTCACGGCTTCTCGCATGGTTTCAATATCCATATTGTCGAGCATAATGATATCGGCTCCGACATTCAATGCTTCTTGCACTTGTTGCAGGGTTTCGGTTTCTACTTCAATTTTCAATGTGAAAGGTGCGTGAATGCGGGCAGCAATTACGGCATGGGTGATACTGCCGGCTGCTTTGATATGGTTATCTTTAATTAACACACCGCCTGCAAGGTCGAGCCTATGATTGCTTCCGCCACCCACCCTTACAGCATACTTGGAGAGCGCACGCATACAGGGAAGGGTTTTTCTGGTATCAAGGATTTTGAGCTTAGTTTCTTTCACAGATTCAACCACTTGGGCAGTGTAGGTTGCAATACCCGATAGAAATTGCAAAAGATTCAGAGCTACCCTCTCCCCGCTGAGGATGGATGCGGCATTGCCCGAAATTTCGGCAACCACCATTCCCGGCGATACCTTGTCGCCATCTTTTACCAAAAAATGGATAAGTACTTCAGGATCTAATATTTGGAAAACCCTCTCAACTAAAGGAAGCCCGCATATCACGCCTTGCTGCTTGGCGATAAACTTGCCTTGCACAACAGTGTCTTGGGGCACTGTGGATCGGGTTGTAACATCGCCTTGTCCGATATCCTCTCGTAGGGCGTTGATTATTAGTTCATCGGAAATAAAATCATGCTTCATCTGCTTTTTTTTTAATGATTTTCATCACCACCCGGAATAAATTTGTTCGTCTATCTCTTCTTTGCACCAATGTGCCCCCATATCTTCGGGGCGTGCCATTGCACTAAGCAAAACTCCGCGAGCTACAGTTGCCATATTCAACAACTGAAAATGTTCAGGAGATGCAAGTTGGCTACGCTCTGCATCATCAAAAATAGCCGTTAATTCGCCAATGGCATAAACAAGTCCTTCTTTCTGTTTCACTATACCGCCGTGGGCTTGCATCAAGGATTTAATTCGGGTTTGAAGCACTGGTGCGTCTTTCAGGCTGCTGTTAATTTGTTTGTCAGGCACAAAATCTATAATGCCGCCTTTGGGTACATAATTTTGTAAGTCCCGTGCTACTTGTGCTGCAAACACCACACACTCGAGTAGGGAGTTGCCTGCCAACCTGTTGGCTCCATGCACTCCGGTGCAGGCCGTTTCGCCACAGGCATATAGTCCGGGCATGGATGTGCGCCCGAATATGTCTGTAGCAATGCCACCCATGAAATAATGCTGTGCCGGTGCTACCGGTAGCAGGTCGCGCTCCATTCGGTATCCCAAACTGTTGCAATGATTGTAAATATTAGGAAACCTCCCCGAAAGATAATCACCATCCTTTGTGGTAATATCCAAAAAAACATGGTCTAGACCATCAGCAAGCATTTCCTTAAAAATCTCCCTTGCCACAACATCGCGGGGAGCCAAATCTTTCAGAGTATGACGGTTTTCCATAAACGGGACTCCTTGCGCATTGCGTAGAACAGCTCCTTCGCCCCTTACGGTTTCGGAAATAAGAAAATGTGAGCCATTGGGCAATGGCAAGTAAAATGCCGTAGGATGAAACTGCACAAACTCCATATTGCGTACCTGCACCTGTGCCCGCATTGCAGCTGCAATGCCATCGCCCACCAGCGAAGGCTCGTTGGTAGATATTTGATACACTCCGCCAATACCACCGGTAGCCAAAACAATGCGCGATGCTTTAAAAAAATAAAAACTTGTCCTATGAAACGCCAGCACTCCTGCGGCTGAGTGGTGGCTGTCTGCAACAATATCCGTGAGATAATGGTCTTCGAATACCGAGATGTTGGGCTTTTTCTGCAAGGCGACAAGCAGTGTTTCTATGATGAGTTTCCCCGTAGCATCGCCTCCACACCGAAGGATACGCGGACGCGAGTGCGCACCCTCGCACCCGGTAATCAACCTCCCCAAACCATCAGTCTGGAATGGGACACCCATTGCCACAAGCCTTTCTATCTCAGAGGGTCCATTCTCTACCATCAGTTTTAAGCATTCAGCATTGCTTATCCCTGCACCTGCACCCATGGAGTCAATAAAATGGAGGTATGGAGAGTCGTCATTGCCTATTGCAGCCGCCACACCCCCTTGAGCAAGCATGGAATTGTTGGTGTGCAAATTTGTTTTCACCAATACTGCCACCCGAAATGTTTCGGGGAGCAGCAATGCAGCATAAAGACCCGAAAGCCCGCCCCCTACAACTACAACATCAAACCTCAGGTTTGGAATGCTGCACAAATCTTTATTGCAAATAAACCTTCGCATTAGTATAAATCTTCAAAGGTTAACGCGCTACATCTAGCATTCGCACGAGAGAGATGCGGGCTTTGTTTGCTAATTCATTAGAAATACTTATCTCGTGGTTACCGGTAAGCAGACTTTCATAAACATGCGCCAGTTGAGTTTTCTTCATGTTTGGGCACACAAAATATTTCGTAAGACTTACGACAGTCTTGCC
>DMJL01000126.1:4307-6998 GCA_003451785.1 Bacteroidales bacterium | reverse complement strand
GGTCCGTGTATGCGCGAAGTGCCATTTGCAAAAGAGTTGAAAAAACGCATGGAGAACCAAGCCGATCTGGTGTTTCTCTACATTTCAGTGGATGTTGATGATGCAGCATGGCGTAGCACTGTAGAGCAGCATCAAATACAAGGTGTGCACCTCAATGTGCCGGGCTTTGAGCACGAAGTGCCGAAAGCTTACAACTTGCAAGGTGTACCAACTTTCTTTCTCATAGGGCGCGATGGAACTATCATCAGCAATAGCCCACCCCGCCCCAGTAATCCTGCAATTGACCAAGTGCTTTTAGATGCTCTTGCTTTATAAATTTTTAAAAACTTCACACTATGCGAGTCTTATTAACCATATCACTATTAGTCTTATTCTTTGTGGGATGCAAGCCTACTCCAAACCAAACAGTGCAGATAACAGGTGTGGTGCAAAATCCCACCGGCGAACCCATTGAATTGGTCTATTTCAGCGATTTTACAGGTAATAAACGGGAAGTTATTACTTTGGAATTAGATGCCGAAAACCGTTTCGATGTTTCATTCGAGATCCCTGCTCCCCAATCAGCTATTTTGCGCAATGGCAGAACAAGCATACAAGTGTTTTTGCAACCAGGCGACCAACTCCAATTAGAAGCTGATGCCGCCGATTGGATAAACACCATCGCATTCACAGGAGACGGTGCCCCAAACAATAATTTCTGGGTAGAATATCAAAATGTTCTGGGTGTTCAGCTGGGTTCGGCGTTTTTTAGTAATGCCATTATGGTTTCGTCGTCAGATGTTTTTAAGAATGTCGTAGATAGTACCTTGGTCCTGCAGTTGGCGTTTTTGGAAAATCATACAACCGTTGCTGAGTTGTCGGAGCCTTTCCGTACTTTTTTTACTGCCGAAATGCAGTATGCTGCAAAAAATAGATTGTTGGGCTATGCTGCAACACATCAGAGATTGAATCAATTGCAAGAACCTCCGGTATTGCACCAAGGATTCTATGATTTTCTTAATAAACCAGACCTTTTCAACGATAACCTGCTCAATAGCGAGGCCTATTCCAACTTTTTGCTTTCGTATTTAGGGTATAAGAATAGTATTAGACCGACGCAGTTTTCAGATACTTTATCTGCCAATGAAATAATTTTTGCTCTTGCTGCGGAATATATTCCCGGTCAGTCTGGAGAGTTTGCACAGGCTATCAGTATCAATAGGGAGTTCAGTTTTGGTGAAATTGCTCAGGCAGTACCTATGTACGACAAATTCATTGCTTCTGCTACAAGTCAAGATTTGAAAGACCGTGTAACGCGCACTTGGGATGCAGTGCAAGCACTTATGCCCGGCAAACCCGCTCCCGATTTCACGCTTTTGGATATCAATGGCAATGAGGTATCACTAAGCGATTTTAAAGGGAAAGTGGTGTATCTCAAGTTCTGGGCAAGTTGGTGCGGGCCTTGTATGAGGCAAGTGCCACCGGCGGCTGAACTTAAGAAGCGCATGGCCAACCAACCTGACTTAGTATTTCTATATGTTTCTATTGATACTGACAACAACGCTTGGCGTAGCACTGTGGATGCCCATGGAATAACCGGAATACACATGGTAACACCCGGTAGGGAGCGTGGTGCCCCGGCTTTGTACCAAGTAAAATGGATTCCTACCTTCTACATTATTGGGCGCGATGGAAATATTTTTGATAATAGACCCCCGCAACCTTCCGAACCCAATGTGGATGAGGTTTTGCTGAGAGCTTTGGCAACATAAAGAAAAACCATTTCTGTGTGCGTGGAATGCAAATTCTCGGTCGGTATTTCGATCGGGAATTTTTTTATTTGGTTTTTTAGCACTTTCGCAATCCAAACAATAGGCGGGTTGTTGTATTATTGCAAAGTACTGGCTTTCGTTCCATGCAGATGTAAATTCTGAATCTTCGGGTGTTCCCGTTAATTGTGAAATTTGCTATCTAACCCAAACACAGAACCTTAAGTCCAGTAGGAGTTTTTAAAACCTATAACCTTCAAAAAAACATAAAGATGAAAAGCATTTTTATTTTGTTGATGATGTTCCCGCTTTTGGTTTCGGCACAGCGGGATTGGAGCCGAATGCAAGTAACCACCACAGAGGTAGGTGCTGGAGTTTTTCGATTGTTTGTAGAGCCGGGAGTTGCCACAGTATTGTTTGCGGGTGCCGAAGGGGCATTGCTTATAGATGCTGCATATTCTCAAACTACAACGCAACTCAAAGTTGCTATCGAAGGCATTACGCCCATGCCTTTAAGGTATCTTGTAAACACCCACCATCATGCCGACCACACTGGAGGCAATGCTGTATTTGGAGAAGATGCTACCGTAATTGCCCATCGTTTTGTTAAGGATTTTATAAGTACCAACCAAGTGCAGGGCACTCGTCAGATAGCAGCGTTGCCCCGTGCGGCTTGGCCGGAAATTACTTTCAACGATAAGTTGCAATTATACCTCAATGGTCAAACTATCGAACTCATACACATTCCAGGCGGGCATACTGCCGGTGATATTATAGTTTACTTCCCCGAAAGCAAGGTCTTGGTTTTGGGCGACCTGCTGTTTGCAGATAATTTTCCATTCGTTGACATTGCCAATGGAGGCAACCCTATGAGGTTTATAGAACATCTTAGGTGGATCTCCCAGAACTTCCCCGAAGGCATTGCCTTAGTTGGAGGTCATGG
>DMJL01000126.1:0-3925 GCA_003451785.1 Bacteroidales bacterium | reverse complement strand
ATGGAAGTGGTTAGAAATGCAAAGATGAATGGGATGACCTTAGAGCAGGCCAAAGCAAACCGAATATTGCAGGAATGGGAGGCTTGGGGAAGGTTTTTTATCACCGAAGACCGCTGGATTGAAACGCTATATCAGGCACTATAAAATGAAATTTCGCTAATTATCATGCGATTTGTTAAAAAGTTTCTGATATAATGGTGTGGAATTACGAGATATTTCGGCTATCTTTAGCCAATAAATAAATAGTTTCTCTTTTCTTTGGGAAAGCATAGCGGGCTGTTTTTCACGAGTATTATCGCACCATTGAAGGATAAGTTTGCCTTTGGGGAGGAGATTGTTTAGGTCAGTATGTTATATTACTAAATTAATTTCGCAAAATTTGCGTGGTGCATTTGGGTGTAAGAATATTAGAACCCGCAATTTTTTAACAACTTAAAGGATAATTTCTATGACTGAAAAAATTGCCATAAAAGTTTTTGAAGACAACCGTGTAAGGACAGCTTGGAACGATACCGAAGAAAAATGGTATTTTTCTGTGGTGGATGTGCTTCAAATACTTACAGAAAGCGTTGATATTGCTGCCTATTGGCGTAAATTAAAACAGCGATTGAAGGCAGAGGGTAATGAAACCGTGACAAATCTTCACGGTTTGAAAATGCTTGCCGCCGACGGCAAAATGCGCATGACAGATGTAGCCGATACCGAGCAGCTTTTCAGACTTATACAAAGCATTCCTTCGCCCAAAGCCGAACCTTTTAAAGTGTGGATTGCAAAAGTAGCCCGCGAAAGAATTGATGAGATAGAAGACCCTGAAATAGGAATAGACCGTTTGATGGAAACCTACCTGAAAAAAGGTTACAGCAAAGCATGGATAAACCAACGGCTCAAAAGCATTGAAGTAAGAAAAGAACTCACGGATGAATGGGAAGCAAGAGGCGTTCAGCAAGGGCAAGAGTATGCCATACTTACTGACGAGATCACTAAGGCATGGAGCGGATTCTCGGTAAAACAATACAAGAATTTTAAAGACCTAAAAAAAGAAAACCTTCGCGATAATATGACCAATCTTGAGCTGGTACTCAATATGCTTGCCGAAGCAACCACTACGGAAATAAGCAGGGAGAAGAAACCCAAAGATTTCAACGAAAGTAAAATTATCGCCAAACAAGGCGGCACCATTGCCGGTAATACAAGAAAAGAAATAGAGGCAAAAACGGGTAAAAAAGTGGTTAGCCAACTTTCGGCAAAAAAATCGTTACCAACTAAGAACTCTGAGACAGAGTAATTTGAAATACACCCGTGCTTCCTGAACCACTGGTGGAAATTTATGAGTTTTTGTGCCATCGCTCAGAACAATACCTGATTTAAGAAGTTACAAATGGTAGTCAAAAGCCGAAAAACCACAATAAACCTTGTAGCAGTACGGAGCTAATCTTGCTCATTGAAGTTTGTCCTTTGATGCAAGTACTTGTCAACAAGAAAGTGGATTTTGAAAAATGCATAATAAAATGTTTCAAAATGGATGATTCAGCAATGTTTGTATTGATAGCTTTAGCCATAATTGGATTTTTTTGGCTATTACCTATCCTAATCATTTTAGGTTCACGAAAAACAACAGGTAGGGAAAAGTTTGCGTGGATTTTGGCAGTGGTGTTCATATCTTGGTTTGCGTGGATTTTCTATTTGCTGCTTGCCCCGCTAAAAAAGAAGAAAAGCGGATGAGCAATGTTCGCAGGTACTAATACTGATGTAGGCTATAGTTTAAATGTTGTAAGCGTGAGAAGGAGTTTGTCATTTACTACATTGTGAATGTTAACTTTCATGCACTTCGGCAACTATTCAGTGCTATGAAATTTCAGATAGTTTTGATGCTTTTACAGGGGAAAAGGCATTATTACAAAAGCGATTTCCAGCATGTTAGTCAGACGATAATGGATATTACCTTTAGGGAGTAAATTGCATGATGAAAAATTTAGCTACTCTGCTTAAACTATGAGTAGAAAAATGCAATCCAACAAGATATTACTTTTTGTTACAAACTATTTAAAACTCCAAGTATTATGCACTCAGCAAAATGGTTATTGTTTGTAGTTTTCCTTCAAGTATTGTTTCAGCCTGTGGTATGGGCGCAGGGTGGGTTTCGTGTTCCGCCCCAAGCTATTATAGATTTGGTAGATGCTCCCAGTACGCCGACCATAAGCATTGGGCCGGGAAATCGCGCTATTCGTTTGGCATTTAGCCCTGAGTTGCCCACCATCGAAGACTTGGCTGCTCCCGAGTATCGCTTGGCAGGCATTAGATTCGACCCTATTACCAACGGTCCGAGCCGCGTAGGTTATGTTATAGGTATTTCGTTTACCGATATGCAAGGATTAAACGAAAGACAGGTAAGCGGTTTGCCTTCGAATCCCAGAATTCGCAATATGGCGTGGTCGCCCGATGGTAGCATGTTGGCTTTTACGCATACTGCACACAACGGTATTGAGCTATGGGTAGCCGAGGTGGCAACGGGTATGGCTCGTGCGCTTACAGACCCAGTTATCAACGATGTTATGGGAAATGCGTTTGCGTGGGCATCCAACCAGATTTTGGTTTACTCTACCATTGACCGCAATAGGGGCGAAGCACCGGTAAGACCTCGGGCTGCTACGGGACCAGTAATACAAGAAAATATTGGTCGTAGAGCGGCAGTGCGTACTTTCCAAGACATGCTCCAAAGCAAATACGACGAAGATACATTTGAGTTTTATGCAACGGCAGCACTCTATAAGACAGACCTTGCAGGCAATACCACAAGAATTGTAGGTCCAGGTATAATTGCCAATTTCAGCATTTCGCCCGATGGTAACTTCTTGTTGGTAAATCGCACACAAAGACCTTTTTCCTATTTTGTGCCCTTCTCCCGCTTCCCCCAATCGTTCGATGTGTTTGATATATCCGGCAGGTTGGTTCGCAATCTTGCCAATATTCCTTTGGCCGACGATATTCCGCAAGGATTTGGTGCGGTTCGTCTTGGACCTCGCAGTTTTACATGGCGTGCCGATGCTCCAGCCAGTTTGTATTGGGTTGAAGCACTCGATGGAGGCAATCCTGCTCAGGAGGCTGCTTTTAGGGATCAGGTGTTCTACTTGAGTGCACCTTTTACCGGCGATCCGCAGCCCCATATTAAGTTAGCATTTAGGTTTGCGGGTATTACTTGGGGCAACGACAACCTCGCTATGGTAAACGAATTCTGGCAACGAACCCGCATAGGACGATTGTCGGCTTTTCATCCAACCAATGCGCAGCAGCCATTGAGGGTGATTTTTGAGAGAAACATGGAGGATCAGTACAACAATCCCGGCAGTTTTGTAACCACTACCAATGCCTTCGGTAGGAGCGTGCTACAGATGGATCGCAGGGGTAGGAATTTGTTTCTCTTTGGTGTAGGAGCATCGCCCGAAGGCAATCGTCCTTTTTTTGATGTTTATGAGTTGGCAACCGGCCGCACAACTCGCTTGTGGCGCAGCGAAGCTCCTTACTTTGAAAGCCCCGTGAGCCTTATTGATACCGAAAGGCGTATTCTGGTTACCAGGAGAGAATCGGCAAGCGATGTTCCCAACTTTTTTATCCGCGACATAAGGCGCAACAGGCTAACACAGATTTCTCGATTTCCCGATCCCTTCCCACAACTTAGAGAAATACATAGAGAAACGGTGCATTACACACGCAACGATGGTTTGCCACTTTCCGGAGTGTTGTACCTGCCAAGAGGTTTTAGACCGGGTGTTGATGCACCCCTGCCTACCATTCTATGGGCTTATCCCGAAGAGTTTAGAAGTGCCGATGCTGCAGGCCAAGTTACCGGCTCGCCCCATAGTTTTACGCGATTGGGACCTTCGAGTATAGTGATGCTCGTTACCCAAGGCTATGCTGTATTGGACAA
>DMJL01000186.1 GCA_003451785.1 Bacteroidales bacterium | reverse complement strand
GCAAAAATGCAAACTGCTTTTCAAAAGGCAATTTGCATTTCAGAGTTCTTTAGCAAATCCTACTGTCTAAACATCCATTACAACCCTAATTTTTGCACCCAATCATGCACTAAGGTTTTTCATTGGAATTGGGCAAAGGCTTTCGACAACCAAACAACTTTAAAAAACAATGCCAAGGGTAATGCCTCCTCTTGCTGTAAATCCTTGTAAGGGCGAAAGATCATAATATTCTCTCGATCCTTCTTCAATGTGTAAATTAGCATGATTATAGGCTGGTCCGGCAAAAACTTCCATAGACACACGATTTCGCAAAATGGCTTGAAAACCAACAAGCAATCCCCCTCCAAAGAAACTAACACTTACCTGATTAGGATCATTTATCTCGTCGAATGTAAGATTGAAATGCTGAAAACGCAAATAAGGAGCAACAAAAATACCTCTTGGAGCTGGATGCCGCTACGAAAGATAGAATCGGAACTCAGGGGTAATACCAACCCCTTGAAAAACTGTTTCAAAGGAAGTATATCCGGAATAAAAAACCCCTAATTGTGCCGATGTTGTAGTACTCAATGCTCTCTCATAAAAAACCGATGCTGTTCTTAGTAAAGGACTTATTAGATTTATCTTTACCACATTGGGTCTTGTGGTCATCACTACTTCCGGCTGTTGACCATGCAAAAGCAAAGGTGCTAATAGGATAATCGAGATTACAAGTGTCTTTATAAAATTTTTCATACAGTAAAATTTTAGATAAAAAGACTAAAGATTATCAAACCGAGACAATGGTTCCCGGCATTCTACCATGCAAAACAATGTCGGCTAAAATTCCTTTTTGAGCTACATCAAACACAATTATGGGCATCTTGTTTTCCATACACAAAGTAAAAGCCGTAAGGTCCATCACACGCAAGTTGCGGCTAATGGCATCAGCAAAGGTTATGCTGTTAATTTTTTTTGCCATGGGGTCTTTCTCGGGATCTGCAGTATAAACACCATCTACCCTAGTACCTTTGAGCAACACATCGGCCCGTGTCTCTATTGCTCGCAGCGCAGCGGCCGAGTCGGTAGTGAAAAAAGGATTGCCTGTGCCTCCTGCCATAATTACAACATATCCTTGGTTTTGCAGCTCCAATGCTTTGTGGCTGCTCATTTTTTCGCACAATGATGCAATAGGAATACCCGAAAGAACTTCTGCTTTCAATCCTATGCCTGCTAATGCACCCTTCAGTGCCAAACTGTTTAAAACAGTAGCCAACATTCCCATGTAGTCGCCTTGTATGCGATCGAAACCGGCACCTTGCCCCTGAATACCTCTGAAAATATTACCCCCGCCCAATACTACACCTACTTTGATTCCTTCTTTAACAATAGATTTGATTTCCTCAGCATAGTGAGAAAGCATTTTGGGGTCAAATGTTTCTTGGGTGTTGCCCGAAAGGGACTCCCCGCTTAATTTCAAGAGAACGCTTTTGTATTTTGCCATAATTAACCCTGATATTTTGATACGAAAGGTAAGCCGTTTTTCTGAATTTCAACATATCCAAACAAAAAAAAGGGAGCATCATTAAATGCTCCCTTTTCAATTAATCGTTGTTCAACTACCTGCCTAATGCAAGTCGCTTGAATGCAACAACAGTTAGATCGTTATGTGTTTCCTTAAGAATCTGACCAACGGTTTTTTTCGAATCCATGATTGACTCCTGATTAAGCAAAGTGCTTTCTTTGAAAAACTTGTTGAGTTTTCCTTGTGCAATTTTCTCAACCATATTTTCGGGCTTGCCTTCTTGGCGTGCCAACTCCATACCTATCTCTAATTCTTTCTCGATAATTTTTGGGTCAACATCGTCTTTATCAATAGCCACCGGCGACATAGCAGCGATTTGCATTACTACTTCTTTTCCCAATTGGTCAATCTTTTCAGAAGCCGGCTGGTTAAAAGCAGCTATGGAGGAAAGTCTGTTTCCTTGGTGGATATATGCAAATGCTCTGGAGCCTGCAACCACTTCGAATCGGTTCAACTCGAGTTTCTCTCCAGTTTTGCCAATCATATCTGTGATATTGTCTTGCACTGAGCGACCATTCATATCTGTACTCAACAGCTCCTCGGCAGTAGTACATCCCTTCTCAACTCCAATTTTAAGAAGCGATTTGGTAAAATCAATGATTTCTTGGTTTTTGGCAACAAAATCGGTCTCGCAATTGAGCATAATAGCATAAGCTTTGGTGCCATCCAAATTGGTTTGCGCTAATACTACTCCTTCGTTGGCTTCGCGGTCGGCACGGCTGTTTGCAACTTTTTGACCTTTTTTGCGAAGAATCTCAATTGCTTTTTCAAAATCACCTTCAGCTTCCACAAGTGCTTTCTTGCAATCCATCATGCCAGCACCCGTTTGTTGGCGCAGTTTGTTTACATCTGCGGCTGTGATATTCGCCATAATATTTTTCCTTTAAAAATTGATCGTTAGATTCTTGGCCTTTTTGCTTGGGGCTTTTTCAGTGGAGCCCCCTTAGGTAATTTGGGTGTTTTGATACCTTCGTCAGATTCGTCAGTATCGCCAGCTTTGGCAACTTTTCTTGAACGGAATCCTGGCAAATTATCTGCCTTAACATTGTCAGATGTGATATCAGCATCAAATTCTGAATCCTGATCGTCATCAGCATCTGTCATTTTATCTCTATCTAATTTGCGCTCTTCGAGTCCCTCTGCTATCGCATCAATCATTTGCTGTGTAATGATCTGTATAGACTTCGATGCATCGTCGTTGGCAGGAATGGGGAAGTCTATTTCGTTTGGATTGGCGTTGGTGTCAACAATTGCAAACACAGGAATATTCAATTTGCGTGCCTCGGCCACCGCAATATGTTCCTTGCAAGTATCTACAACAAACACTGCCGAAGGAAGGCGGCTTAGGTCAACGATGCTGCCCAATTGTTTTTCTAATTTAGCCCTTTCGCGAGTAACTTGCAGCCTTTCTCTTTTTGACATATTGTCGAATGTGCCATCTACACCCATACGGTCTATAGTAGCCATCTTTTTAACTGCCTTGCGAATAGTTGCAAAATTGGTAAGCATACCACCGGGCCAACGCTCGGTAACATAAGGCATGTTGACTTGCTTAACCATATTAGCTACTACATCTTTTGCTTGCTTCTTTGTTGCTACAAAAAGTATTTTCTTGCCCGATTTGGCAATCTGCTTCATTGCAGCGGCTGCTTCATCAATTTTGGCTATGGTTTTGTTGAGGTCTATTATGTGTATGCCATTGCGCTCCATGAAGATATAAGGAGCCATATTGGGATTCCATTTTCTTCTTAAATGGCCAAAATGCACACCAGCCTCTAATAATTCGTTATAGTTGGTTCTTGCCATGATGTTGGTAAAAAATCCGGATAAAATGATTAGCGTTTACTGAATTGGAATCTCTTGCGAGCTTTCTTTTGGCCAGGCTTCTTGCGTTCTACCATGCGTGGGTCGCGGCGCAACAATCCTTTTTCTTTCAAGGGTGGGCGCAACTCGGGGCTAAGCTTAACCAAAGCCTTAGAAATTGCAAGCCTTAGAGCTTCTGCCTGTCCTTTGAAGCCACCACCGGCAAGATTCACCTGCACATCAAACTTACCCTCGTTGTTGGTGATTTGAAATGGCTGGTTTACGACATATTGCAATATTCCTATCGGAAAATATTCTTTGTAGTCCTTTTTGTTCACGGTTACCTGCCCGTTACCTGGTTTCATGTAAACTCGGGCAACAGCAGTCTTCCTTCTTCCAGATGTGTTGATTACTTCCATGGGTTACTTAATGGTGTTAAGGTTTACTTGCTGAGGTTGCTGTGCTTGATGAGGATGCTCACTGCCTGCATATACATATAGGTTGCCAAAAAGTGTACGACCCAAACGATTTTTAGGCAGCATACCCTTTATGGCAATCTCTATCATGGCTGTGGGTTTTTTTGCCATCATCAGTCGTGCGCCGGTAAAACGCTGACCGCCCGAATAGCCGGTATGCCGCACATACTCCTTCTGATCCCATTTCGAACCAGTGAGCTGGATTTTCTCGGCATTGATAATTACTACATTGTCGCCGCAGTCTACATGGGGGGTGTAATTCACCTTGTGCTTGCCGCGAATCATCTTGGCTACTTTTGATGCAAGCCTGCCAAGTATTTGGTTTTCTGCATCTACAATTATCCACTCCTTATTGGCAGTGGCCTTGTTTGCAGATATGGTTTTGTAACTTAAGGTGTTCATTCGAAATGCTTAATTTGCTGTAGCTTACTATTTTAAAACACATTTTCCCCATTTTAAGGGGGGCAAAGTTAATTGAAAAAATTGGGTCAGACAAATTTATTAACAGTAACATGTTGATAAATTTCTGATTTATATCTTGGATAACTAAACGGGCAAATTTTCAGGCTGCAAAGATAAACATATTTCTTCTGCTAAAGCAATTAGTATAAAATAGAATTTTAATACAGAAAGTTTTTGCAAATTGCACATTTTGTGAATGTTAGAAATTGGCTGAATCAAACAACTTCTTGCGATAACCAATTTTAATGTTTGTGCCGTAGCTATTGTTTTATGATGTAATTTTGCGCAAACTTAATCGAATGAAGAAATTCGTTTCCTTTGTAGTAATTTTTTTGTGCGGTTTGGTTGTCAATGCATTTGGCATTCAAGCTAAAACGCTATCGCCCGAAGCTCGCATATCTGTTCTTACCGCTTCGCCGGGGCCAAGCCTATACTCTGCATTTGGGCATAATGCTCTTCGTGTTGCCGACCCAATCTTGGGTATCGACAAAGTTTATAATTACGGAACCTTTGATTTCGACACCCCAAACTTTTATTTAAAATTTCTGCAAGGGAAACTCAACTACAAACTATCGGTATCATCCATTCGCGAGTTTATTTTTGAATACCAATCGGAAGGCAGACAAGTTATTGAGCAAACTCTGAATCTTAACCCCCAGGAAGTTCAGCAAATTTATGCATTCTTGGAAATAAACAGCCTTCCCGAAAACGCCTACTATCTCTACGATTTTTTTTACGACAATTGCGCAACCCGCATTCGCGATGTGGTTGATAATTTTCTAAGCCCAATCTGGCCCGCTGATCCTCACCCAAGTGCCGAAAGATCGTTTAGGCAATTGCTCAAACCTTATATTGAAAATACGCCTTGGGCAAGATTTGGTATCCATTTCATTTTGGGTTTGCCATCCGACCAAATAGCTACCCCTTGGGAATATATGTATTTGCCCGATGAAATGAAAGTGGCATTCGCTATGGCATACCTCCCCGATGGAAGACCACTGGTGAGCCACACTTCCGAACTTATACCTAAAACCTTTTCTCCCTCGCAGCCCAGTTGGCTGTCGCCTAAAATTATAATGTGGGCTATAGTGATTATAGGTTTTATGCTTCAATTACTTCCGAAAGCTGCAAGGGTTTTCGATAAGGTGTTTTTCTCCATATTGGGATTGGCTGGTTTGGCCATTTCCTTCATGTGGTTTATCTCAGAGCACACATCTACAGATATTAATCTGAACATCCTATGGGCTTTACCCACACATTTATACTTTGTTTTCAAAAGCAATCTCAGTAAGCCAACCGGCATAACAAAAGTTTATTTTATTGTCGCATTCCTTTTGAGTAGCAGTCTTTTGGTAGGCTGGATTTTTGTGCCACAATATTTGCATCTGCCTTTCCTGCCACTCGTTATTTTTGCTGCTTACCGAACATTTGTGTACGCCTTTGGTGATAGAGTTTTTACAAGAATAAGAAAAAGTCGGGCGCAGTAGTACGCATTTGAAAATTTGAAGAAGTTTTGAGAGTTTGAGAAGATAATGTAGAAATTCGATTTTACTCTTTAGCAAAGCAAATAACTAAAAAACTACAATAAATATGATTCAAGGGTTACACCATATAACAGCCATTACAGGCAATATCCGAAAAAGCATCAGGTTTTATACGGAAATACTAGGTTTGAGTTTGGTAAAAAGAACTATAAACTTTGATAATCCAAACATCTGGCATTTCTATTTTGGCAATCAAACCGGAAGCTCTGGCACAATCATTACATTTTTTTATCAGCCAGGGCTGCCTCGCGGACAAGCAGGCGTTGGCTCTACCAAGGTAACAGGCTTTTCGGTAAGCGAAACGTCTCTGGAGTTTTGGCGCAAACGCCTTAGAGAATACCAAGTGGAGTTTAGGGGCCCCTTTAGCAGGTTTGGTGAGGAATATTTAGTATTGTTCGATTTTGATGGCCTCGAATTGGAGCTGGTGGCTTCGGCTGCTGATGATAGGCAGGGCGAATCTACTCCGGGCATTAGTGCAGCAAATTGCATAAAAGGGCTTCACCATGTAGAGGTTACTTGCTCAAATGCCCAAAAAACCAATGCTTATTTTATGAACAGCCTTGGGCATACCATGTTTAAGGAAGAAAATGGTCGATTCAGACTGTACTCCGGCAGTGCAATGCCAGGAAATTTTGTAGATATTGTATCGCGCCCCACATTGCCTTTGCACCGAAGCGGTATTGGAACTGTGCACCATATAGCATTGGCCACAGAGAACCATGATACATTAAAGCAGCTCCGTGAAAAAATATCGAAAAGTTGCAATCAAATTTCGGTTATACACGACCGGCATTATTTTAAGTCCATCTATTTCAAAGATGCAAGTGGATTAAAATTAGAAATTGCCACCCTTGATCCTGGTTTTTTAATAGACGAGCCAATAGAAAAACTTGGTCAGAACCTTATGCTGCCACCTTGGCTCGAGGCCGACCGCGAGAAAATAGCAGAAGTACTTCCATCTATTGATTAAACGCACACACAATAGTTGTATATGCATAGGTGCCCTATTCGGGCTAGTATTACAAAAAGCACATTGCAAAAAAAAACCGGCTGACGCCGGTTTTTTTTATTTGTAAAGGATGAAACTAATATCTCCCAAATCTCACTTCACCGCGAATTGTGGAATAGTTTACCTTTAGAGCGTTCACAAGTCGTAGTTCCTGTTTTACATCGGTAACAATACCCATCTTAACTTCTCTGTCAACTTTCATAGAAGTTGTCATGAGTGGTCTTTCTACCTCATCGCGAGCTTCTCTCTCAGCTGAAATAAAAGCAGCTATATCGGCAGGCGTAGCAAAGGCGTCGTTGAGTTGAATACGAGGCTCCGTTCCAAAGACCTGAGTCTGCAAAGGTGCACCAATATAAATGAAACTAACGAGGGATTTGCGTTCAATTTTTTGTACTTCGGTTGCCGGTGGCAATTGGTTTCTCACAAATAGCGTGGTTTCGCGCATAACAGTGGTAACCATGAAGAAGAACAGAAGCATGAAAATAATATCCGGCAGAGATGCTGTACTGATAGCCTGCATCTTAGGTGTTGAGTCTTTTTTAAATCTTCCCATTATCTTGTCCTCCCTGCTGCAACATCTCTTGGTTCTGCTTCAGATATAGCCATAGGAACGGCTTCGCGTACTGCTTCGATAAGAGCCTCATCTGTAAGGTCGTCGAACGCTATGCCAAACCTCTGGCGAGAAAATTCATTACGCAATTCGTTGATTGCAGCTGTTACTTCATTTTGAACAGCGATGTACATTTCGTAAGATGTTCCTCGGTCGTTTTGCAACGAGATGACCCCCCTCGAAACTTCCACCTCTCCCAGATTGTCAATATATGCCAATCGCATTTCGGGCTTGTTGGGGTCGTTGTTTGCATTGACCAACCAATCTTTTGTTTGTTGGCGAAGGGTATAGAGATTACCCAATTGCCCTTCTACAAGCAAACGATCTTGGAAGTCAATCAATACAACAAACACATTCCGCTCTTTGATAGGAGGTGGTTGAGGAGCAGCTGGGTCAATTGGAGGCGGCAATAGCCTCATAATTCCTGTATCAACATCCATGGTTGTAGTAACCAGGAAGAAGATAAGCAGGAGGAAGGCTATGTCGGCCATTGATCCGGCATTAATTTCTGGATTCAATCTTGCCATAAAAGGATTCTCCTCTTGGTTTTAGGTTTAATTAAAAAGTTTCTTTACCTCAGTATAAATAGCTGCCAAAACTGCTAAAGCCACAAGTACAAAGGTAGTTGTGATACCTGCACTGATCCACCTTGATGCAGTTTCACCTACCTGAAAATCAGGATAAGGCTCACCGCTACTCAAAAAGAATGAAACAACCACAATAGCAACTAAGACAATCATTCCAACCAAGGCCCCTTTGGCTTTTCCAAAATTTCTAAAAATTTGAAATAGGCCGAAGAAGAGCGTAGAAATCACAGCCAATGCAACCAGAATGTAAGTTACATAAAGCCCGATATTGATTAAGGTTTCGCTCATAACAATGGTTGATTAATTATTTTTTGTACTTGATGAGAATGTCCATGAATGTGATAGTAGAATCTTCCATAGTGTTTACTAAGGAGTCGATCTTGCTGATAATGTAGTTGTAGAATACCTGAAGAATTACTGCAACAATCAGACCAAAAACAGTAGTAAGAAGAGCAACCTTGATACCTTCGGCAACGATGGTTGGGCTAATATCTCCTGCAGCAGCAATAGCATCGAAAGCTGCAATCATACCAATTACAGTACCCATAAATCCAAGCATGGGGGCAATGGCAATAAATAGAGAAATCCACGAAAGGTTGAGTTCCATACGGCCCATCAATACGCTTCCGTATGATACTACCGATTTTTCTACAACTTCCATACCTTCGTTGTAGCGCTCCAAACCTTGATAGTAAATGCTGGCAACAGGGCCGCGAGTGTTTCTGCAAACTTCTTTTGCAGCTTCAACACCGCCACTCTTTAGTGCAGCTTCTACCTTGTTCAAAAGTTTAGCAGTATTGGTGCTCGACATGTTTAGGTAAATAATCCTTTCGATGCTAAGACCAAGACCAATGATCAAGCAAAGTAGAATAACGCCCATAAATTCGGCACCACCCTCAATAAACCTTTCTTTCAATACATAGTGGAAGCTAAGTTCTTCAGCGGGTGCAGCTTCAACTTGCAAAGCTTCTGCAGGTGTTGGCTCTTCTACAGCAGGTTCAACAACTTCTGTGGGAGTTGCGGGAGTAGCTGCTTGCGCATATACATTGGCACTGGTTCCAAATAGGAGTAACCCTACTACAGTCAATAAGACAAGTGATTTTTTCATAAGTAAGTCTGTTGGATTTGTTTTAAAGAAAAGGTTAATTTAAACTGCTTTGTATTAAAAGGTTAAAGTTTGGCGGAGAGAGAGGGATTCGAACCCTCGATACCCTTGTGAGGTATACACACTTTCCAGGCGTGCGCCTTCGACCACTCGGCCATCTCTCCCTTTACAACAATACCCCAAAAGGGGGTATTTTTGAGGGTGCTAAAATACAAAAAATTACAACTGCAAAAAATTGAATTTTTTTTTTAATAAATCGCATACAAGCACTGAATTTGCTTATAATTCAAATCCTTACAAGAAATAGGCGTAAGCAAACTCATTGCCCAAAACATCAAATCGCTTCTTTTGAAGAAGGATTTTTGCTAATGTTAAAAAGAAATTGCTCCTTTCATCAATAAGTTTTCCTAAGACCATTTGCTCCAGACCCGACAATACCAGAAGGCAAAATGAGCTATCGGTATAAATTATTTCAACTTAATCAGGAGTACACATAACAGCTGTTTTTTACACTATAATATATAGTCAAAAAAAGGGCATTAAAACTACATCTGCAAATGGCGGTTTGTAAGGTTGTTAACAGCAGTTGAAAACTAATTGCTGTTGGGGGTTGGGTTCTACCGTTTACGGGTGTGTAACTATTCAATAATAATTGCTTACCTTCGGTATTGCCATTTTTATAAAAATTTTTGTCATGGATAACTCATTAGAGATACAGGAAAACAATTCTTCCAAGCCATCTGCAAAAGCAGAGAAAGGAAAAAAGAAAAAGTTGTTTGTACTCGACACTTCGGTAATATTGTACAACCATGCTGCACTATTGAGTTTCGAGGAGAACGATGTAGCCATTCCAATAACTGTACTTGAGGAGTTGGATCATTTCAAAAAGGGTAACGACACTAAGAATTTTGAAGCCAGAGAGTTTACCCGCCTGTTGGATTCACTTTGTGCGAACAGTTCGCTACAGGACTGGGTTCCCATAAACAACCCGAAGGGTGGAAAGGTAAAAGTTGTAATGAACAAGCCCAATGGGGTAGATGCCGTTCAGATTTTTGGCGAAGACAAGCCCGACCATCGTATTCTGAATGCAGCCCTCACGCTCACCAGAGAATTTCCCGAAAGAAAAGTAGTGTTGGTTTCAAAGGACATCAACCTTAGATTGAAAGCCAAGTCGCTCAACCTTTTTGCGGAAGATTTTGAAACAGGCAAGATTAAGAATATTGATGACCTCTACACCGGTAAAACCCACAAAACGGATGTGCCCTCACAAACTATAGAAAAACTATACCATTTTGGCTTCTGCGAATTGGAAGAGGCAGGCATTAAAGAAGGTATTCCCAACCATTATTTTATTCTTACCGATGGCAAGACATCTGTCTTGGCGTATTACAATGCCGTGGAAAAACTTATTCGCAGAATAGAGAAACATACCGTACAAAAAATCACACCCCGCAATGCGGAGCAAGTTTTTGCCATGCACGCAATATTGAATCCTGATGTGAAATTAGTAACGCTGCAAGGCGTAGCCGGAACCGGCAAGACCCTCCTTGCACTTGCAGCAGCACTTGAGCAGCGCAATAATTTCGATCAATTGTTTGTGGCGCGCCCCATTGTGCCATTGAGCAATCGCGATATTGGGTTTTTGCCGGGCGATATCAGTTCTAAACTAAGCCCTTACATGGAGCCACTCTACGATAACCTCAAATTTATTCAAACACTTTTTAGGGAAAAGGATAAGCAATTCAAAAATATAACCGAAGCTTTGGAGAACGAAAGGATTGTAGTTGCCCCCTTGGCGTACATTAGAGGTCGTAGCCTGTCGAATATTATATTCATCATAGATGAAGCCCAAAACCTAACGCCTCATGAAGTAAAAACTATAATAACGCGCGCCGGAGAAAACACCAAAATGATTTTCACCGGCGATGTTTATCAGATCGACACACCATACTTAGACTCACAGAGCAATGGACTGTCTTATCTTATTGATAGGGTGAAACATCATCCTATTTACGCTCATGTCCGATTGGAAAAAGGCGAGAGAAGCGAACTTGCCAATCTTGCAAATAGCTTGTAGCCAAAAACTGGGTTTTAATTACTCTGCATATACGGTAGCAAGCACGGTTTGACCTACGGCTCTAAGTACTGGCTTACTTATAATAGGTAGATCATCTTTCATGGTGTGCCAATAACGGAAAAATCCGTGCGTGCCGTTTCTTTCTTGATGAATGACATTTATGGTGGGGATATTCAATATGGTATTCACATAATAATGGTCGTTGATAATAAAGCCACCTTCTTTGTTTGGAAAAAATTCTCCATATCCAAGCTGGTGGGCGAGTTGCCACACTTTTCGTATCACCCCTGCAGCATACCTCTTAGAAAAGCCTTCATGAAGAAATCTTGCATCGTAGGCACCAACCATACATAAATTTATACCATACAAAGCCGTATAACCTCTTATATGTGGGTTTCGCGCCCAATGCTGTGAACCCAGCCCCCAAGAGTCTTCTACCCTACCACTTACACTATGGTGCTCGCCGTAATCTTCCGCATCAAAAAGTATAATGTCTATCCCGACTTGTGGTCGTTGCTCCGCCATTGCAATCTGACGAGCTATTTCGAGCAGTACTGCTGTGCCACTTCCTCCATCGTTTGCACCTGCAAAGGGTCTCCAATGATTGGCAGGATCGGGATCGTGGTCGGCCCAAGGGCGCGTATCCCAGTGCGCTACTAATAGCACCCTTCTTGGATTGCCAACATCGAACGAGCCAATAATATTCTGTATGGCCAGTACATCGCCATTGGATGCCCTAACCCTTGCGTGTTGAACAATCAAGGTATCGGTAAACCGACCGAGAGTTTCGGCCAACCATGCTGCGGTTTGGCGATGGGCGGGTGTATTGGGTACTCGGTAACCAAATGCAACCTGCTTTTCTATAAAAGCAAATGCACTATCCTCATCAAACTCGGGGACAGGGATGCTCAATCCATTTTGATCTTGTTCTGCTATTCTCCGCTCAGGTGCTCCTTGTCGGCGACATGAAGGGAAAATTATAATGGCTGAAACAAAAATTATAAAGAATGGAATGGCCAAAAACTGTTTGCTCATGGTGATTAGGTTATTTACACAAAAATACTTCAAATATCGGAGTGCAATTAAAAGCAAGCAAAAATCAAAAGGCGGTGGCA
>DMJL01000169.1:3390-5075 GCA_003451785.1 Bacteroidales bacterium | reverse complement strand
CTATGGCTCATAAGCCCATAGTGTTTGCATGCTCCAATCCGGTTCCCGAAATCTATCCGCATACAGCCTTACAGGCAGGAGCCTATATTGTGGCTACGGGAAGAGGCGATTTTCCCAACCAGGTAAACAACTCCATAGGTTTTCCGGGTATTTTGAAAGGCGCATTGCTTGTGAGGGCAAGGAAAATTACAGATAATATGGCCATTGCAGCTGCAAATGCTATTGCCCGGTTTGCCGAGCAGAGGGGTATTTCGCCCGAAAACATCACAGCCCGCATGGACGAGCCGGAAGTGTTTCCTATCGAAGCTGCTGATGTGGCTATGCAAGCTATAGCAGATGGAGTTGCCAGAGTGCAGCTCACATGGCAACAAGCCTACGATATGGCAAAATTCGATATAGAATTGGCCAGAAAAGCCAGCAATTTGCTCGTTTCAGGCGGAATAATTCAATCTCCGGATTCAATGCTTCTTCAAAATGCACTTAGCGATGCAATTGCCGAAGTATTGCAAAAACCATAAAAAACAACAAACAACTAATTTGGTAAATACCTTTGAACGATGATTGTATTTTTGGAAGGCACCATTGAAGAAAAAAACCCGGCATTTGTGGTAGTAAACTGCAATGGGATAGGCTATGGATTGCATATATCGCTGCACACCTACTCCAAGTTGCCCGATTTGGGCAAGGTTAAAATTCTTGCTTATCAAGTAATAAGAGAAGATGCCCACTTGCTTTTTGGATTTGCCGACAAAGAGGAGCGCGAACTTTTTAAATTGCTCATTTCGGTAAGTGGAATAGGACCCAATACTGCTCGAATGATACTATCGTCAATGAATCCCGCAGAGCTTAAAAGTGCCATTGCCCACAACAATATTTCCCGATTGCAATCTATAAAGGGAATAGGAGCAAAATCAGCCCAGAGGTTGGTAGTGGATTTGCGAGACAAAATAGAGAAAGAAGTAATCTTAAAAGATGATTTTTTGGGCTTTTCAAACAATACAGCCCAAACGGAAGCGTTATCAGCATTAGTTATGCTTGGTTTTGCCAAACCGGCTGCTCAGAAGGTGCTTGGAGCTATTCTAAAACAAAAACAAGGGGAGCCAATCTCTACGGAAGATCTGGTGAAAGAGGCATTAAAAAGTTTTTGAAACAGAAAAAGAGGGGATTACATTGATTTTTCGGCGCATTATATTGGCATTATGGGTGTTGGGGGTATCGGGGGCAATTGCTTTTTTTGCTCTCGATGTTTTTTCTGTGCAATTCGCACAAAGGTTTGATGTCCTTGCTGGACTTTCTGTTTCAGAAAGTAATGAAAACACGGAACAACCACCCCTTCCTTTTCCAATTCCAATCGATGATCAATTGCCTTCGATGCAGGAAAGGCAAAGCAAGATTTTGTTGCCCAACCCGCCCAACATAAGAACGGTTGTGGAGTTCGATCCAGTTACTGGGATGTACATGAAAACTTTGATGGTGGGCGATATTCCTTTAGGACTACCTGTGGCTATGGGTATCGAAGAGTTTTTGAACTACGATATTAATAGGGCACTGCAAGAAAACTGGCGCGCATTGGCTGCCCAAACCGAAACCCAGGAGCGCGAAGGGCTGATACCAGAGATTAGGGTAGGAGGTGAGTTGTTTGAACGGGTTTTTGGCGGCGGAAATATTTCGATTAGACCAACGGG
>DMJL01000169.1:0-2993 GCA_003451785.1 Bacteroidales bacterium | reverse complement strand
CGCACCACTAATTTCGACTTTCAGCAGAGGGTGCAATTAGGCGTAGAAGCTCAGATTGGTGAAAGAATAAACATTAGCACCAACTTCAATACCGAAGCTACTTTCGACTTCGAAAACAGAATGAAATTAGAGTACCGAGGTACCGAAGACGAGATTTTGCAGTTGATAGAGGCGGGGAATGTGAGTTTGCCGCTTCCCGGTACACTTATCTCAGGAACACAAGGCCTCTTTGGTTTCAAAACCCAACTAAGGTTTGGAAATACGACCATGACCAATGTGTTTTCGCAGCAGAGAACCGAATCGCGAACCATTGATGTGCAAGGAGGAGCCCAAACCACACGCTTCGAAATAAGGGCCGATGAATACGAAGAACGCCGACACTATTTCCTTGCACAATACTTCAGAGATAGATACGATGAGGCATTAGCCCATTTGCCTATTATTTCATCCAACATCAACATTACCCGCATTGAAGTATGGGTTACCAATGTAGGTCCGGCCACAACCAATAATCGCAATATTGTAGCACTTGCCGATCTGGGTGAAGCTAGACCACACAACAGAAACTTAATTACATCCAACATTTCACGGCCAACCAACCAAACGAACAACCTTTTTGCAAGTTTAGAAAAATCTCCTGCCCGAACCATGGCAGAAGCTACGGCGTATTTGCAAACAAGACCCGAAAGGTTTATTTCGGCAGTTGACTTTGAAACCACCGAAAACGCAAGGTTGCTCAATAGCAATGAGTTTACCTTCAACCCACGACTGGGATTCATATCACTCAATCAAACCATTGGTGCCGACCATGTGCTTGCGGTAGCTTTTCAATATACCATCGTAGGAGATGAGACTGTGTATCAGGTAGGAGAGTTCTCTACCGATATAAATGCGCCAAACACTTTGTTGGTCAAAATGCTCAAAAGCACCGAAACCGACCCCAAATTGCCCATTTGGGATTTGATGATGAAGAATGTTTATAGCCTCAATGCTTTTCAGGTAAATCCTCAGGATTTCAGGCTCAATATACTTTTCGAAAGCGAGGAGTTGGGTGTTTCGGTTGGTTTTTTTAATGAGGGCGTTGTAGCCGGACAACCAATCATACGATTGATGAATCTGGATAGATTGAATACCCGCAACGATCCGATACCCGATGGTGTGTTTGATTTTATTGATAATGCTGCTACACAAGGGGGTACCATTCAATCATCAACAGGTCGAATATTTTTTCCGGTGATTGAACCGTTTGGGTCGCACCTGCGAAAGGTACTCCAAGATGAAGCTTTGGGCGACAGGTTTGCATTTGATTCCCTCTACACCACTACCCGGCATAGGGCGCAGCAGTTTCCGGAGCGCAATCGCTTTGTGCTACAAGGTACTTTCAAGTCGGCTGCAGGTGCCGAGATTCCCTTAAATGCCATAAATGTACCCCAAGGGTCGGTTGTGGTTACTGCCGGCGGTATTCCTCTTGTCGAAAATGTGGATTATACCGTGGATTATATGTTGGGCAGAGTAAGAATAATCAACGAAGGAATATTGAGTTCGGGTGTGCCTCTGCGCATTTCATTAGAGAGTGCAAACTTGTTTAATTTGCAAACAAGAACTCTTATGGGCACGCACATTAACCATCGCATAAGCGAAAATTTCAACATTGGCGCTACTTTTATGCGCCTTTCTGAGAGACCGCTTACGCAAAAGGTTAATTTTGGCAACGAACCCATTTCCAACAGTATTTGGGGACTTAATACCACCTACAGCACCCAGTCGGAAGGGTTAACCAGATTGCTCAACAGGCTTCCGTTTTTCAATGGAACCGCCCCTTCAGAAATTACCATAAATGCCGAGTTTGCAAATCTTATTCCGGGCCATTCTCGACGCATTGGCACTGCAGGTACTTCCTATATCGATGATTTTGAAGGTAGCAAGTCGGCAATAGATCTCAAAAATGTGCAGACTTGGTTCACGGCCAGCACCCCCCAGCACCAAACCATGCCTGGAAGATTCCCAGAAGGTGCGCCCGGCACAGGCTTAGCATTTAGGTACAATGCAGCCCGCCTTGCATGGTACATTATAGATCCGCTTTTCACGCGAATGAGTAGCATTACCCCTCCCCACATACGCAACGATGTGAATCAACGCTCCAACCATTTTGTGCGCGAGGTGCTCCAAACAGAATTGTGGCCTACTATGCAAACCCCAACCGGTATCCCTTCGCCCATTCCTATTCTCAATTTGGCTTTCTACCCTTCTGAGCGAGGCCCTTATAACTACGATACACGGTCGTCTCCGTTTAGCCGAGGCGTGGGGCGCGACGGATTATTGTTGGATCCTTCCACCAGATGGGGAGGGATTATGCGCGGACTGCAAGTTACCGACTTCGAAGCAGCCAATGTGGAGTACATAGAATTTTGGATGATGGACCCCTTTGTGTATAATGCAAACCACACAGGGGGCGATTTGTTTTTCAACTTGGGTAGCATTTCGGAGGATGTATTGCGCGACGGAAGAAAATCTTTTGAGAATGGCTTGCCAGTTACAGCGGAGCCTATTAATGTTGATAATACTATTTGGGGGATAGTTCCTACTGTTCAGGCTGTTGTAAATGCATTCGACAACAACCCACCTTCCAGGCAATTTCAGGATATAGGTCTCGATGGGTTAAGCCATGAGCAAGAGCAACAGTTTTTCAGAACTCAGTTTTTGGATGTAATTGCATCGCTGCATGGCACAGGCAGTATGGCATACCAAATGGCACTAAGCGACCCTTCGTCTGATGCATATCATTATTACAGAGGATCCAATTTGGATGCTGAAGGCGTGGATGTATTAAGCCGCTACAAACGATTCAATAATCCTGATGGCAACAGCCCCACCTCGGAGCAATCGCCCGAACCTTACCCCACAGCGGCTACCAATCTGCCAAACAACGAGGATATAAACCGCGATGGAACACTCAATGAGGCCGAGAGATACTTCCAATATAGGGTTAGCCT
>DMJL01000288.1 GCA_003451785.1 Bacteroidales bacterium | reverse complement strand
ATGGCGCACGATCATGTGCTCACGGCAACCGGAGCTTGGGATTTTCTTCCTTACAGAATTTCTATTGGTTACAGCAACCAAGACGGAATCCTGAAAACCGACAACATGCGTAGGCTCACCGCCTCGGTGAATCTTACACCGAGTCTTTTGGACGACAACCTACAGCTTACTTTCAATGCCCGCGCATCGTTAGTAGAAAACTTCTTTGCCGACCAGGGCGCAATTGGTGCAGCCTTAAGAATGGACCCAACGCAACCTGTTCTGGACGACAGAAGTATTTTTGGAGGGCATTTTGCTTGGCGCGTTGGAAACAGGCCAACTCCCGGAACTTCAAACCCAGTAGCAATGCTCAACTTCAGAGACGACGAGGCTACAGCCAACAGGTTTATCGGCAACTTTAGGGCAAACTATAGGTTTCCTTTCTTACCCGATTTGAGAGCCAACCTGAATGTAGCATACGACCATTCATCGTCAGAAGGAAATACCTTTACACCAGATTATGCACCATGGAGCTTCTTCCAAGGTGGATTTAGGGGCAACTACTGGCAAGACAGAACCAACCAACTTTTTGACTTCTACCTAAACTACAATAGGTCACTCGATGCTATTGCCAGCCATATTGACCTCACTGTGGGTTATTCGTATCAAAGATTTTGGCATAGGGGGTCTTCTTTTGGAGAAAGCAATCCCGACAACTTAGCATTTAGGCTTGGGCAAAACCCAGACAGGCATAGAATCATTACACCCGATGTGCCCTACGAGTCTGAGCAAGTTCTCATCGGTTTCTTTGGAAGGCTTAACTATACTTTATTAGACAGGTATCTGTTAACTTTTACTTTACGCAACGACCATACATCAAGATTTAGCCCAGACAATCGCTCGGGACTATTCCCCTCTATGGCTTTTGCATGGCAGGTAAATGAGGAGCCTTTTATGGCAGAAGCCGATTTTGTATCCGAACTTAAGTTTCGTGCAGGTATAGGTGTTACCGGACAGGAAAACTTAGGTACTGGTGACTATCCTTGGATGGCTCGTTATACCCGAAGCCTGTTAGGAGCATCGTTCCCATGGGGAAGCCCAACAAATTTTATTCCAACGCTTAGACCAGCAGGTCATGACCGCAACTTGAGGTGGGAAGAAACTACTACCTACAATGTGGGATTGGATTGGGGTATTTTTGGACATAGGTACTATGGGTCCCTAAATTTCTTTGTGCGCGATACAAGGAATCTTATCAACTTCATCCCTGTACCTGCAGGAACCAACCTCACCAATTTTATAACCACCAATGTTGGTAGCCTTCAGAATATCGGTGCAGAGTTGAGTGTGTTCACTCGACCCATTGTAACAGACAATTTTTCGTGGCTATTGGGCTTCAACGCTTCTTGGAATGAAACTGAAATAACCAAATTAACAGTAGTTGACGATCCTGATTATTTGGGTGTATTAGTTGGCGGCATTGCCGGCGGTATTGGCAACAATGTTCAGATTCACAGTGTTGGACATGCTCCATATTCTTTCTTTGTATTCCAGCAGGTGTATGACCCACAAGGCAGACCTATCGAAGGCGTATTCGTAGATCGTAACAACGATGGAACCATAGACGAGGGCGACTTGTATCATTTTCAAAACAGAGCACCAAAGTACTTTATGGGTTTAACTTCAGAATTCAGCTACAGGAATTGGTCGCTTTCGTTTGCCGGAAGAGCCAATATAGGAAATTTTGTGTATGACAATGTTAGATCCGATGCCGGCACACTCAGCTGGTTGTTCAACACAAGAGGACCATACCTAAGCAATGTGCACCGCGAAGCATTGGAGGTAGGATTCAACCGCCCACATCTTCTATCTGATTACTTTGTGCGCGATGCTTCCTTCTTCAAAATGGATCACATAACTTTGAGTTATAACTTTGGTAATATTTTGGGAGGTGGCTCCAACCTTATGCTCTCGGGTATTGTACAGAATGCTTTTGTTATTACCCAATACGAAGGTATTGACCCCGAAGTGTTTGGCGGAATAGACAACAACATCTATCCGCGTCCGCGCAATTTTGTTCTTAGCTTAAGCCTGCAATTTTAATTTTACACAACCGATTAAAATGAAAAAATCATTATATCTCATTGTATTACTTGCAGGATTTTCCTTTTTGCTTTCTTCCTGCATGGACGACCTCAACACCCGCCCTCTCGATGATAGAGAACTAACGGCTGCTGATGTTTTCGACGACCCTGCTTCTTACCAGCAATTTTTAGCAAAATTGTATGCAGGCCTATCCGTAACCGGACAACAAGGCCCCAGTGGTATGGGCGACCTTGCTGGTATTGACGAAGGATTTAGCCAATACTTAAGGGCTATGTTTCTGCATCAGGTGGTTTCTACCGATGAGGCAGTCATTGGCTGGAACGACCAAACCATTCACGACTTTTCGCATCAGGATTGGACTAGTACCGATGTTTTTGTCGCTGCCTTCTATTATCGCATTTTCTACCAGATAGCTCTTGCAAATGAGTTTCTTAGGGAAACTTCTGATGCCAATCTTGATAGAAGAGGTGTAACCGGGCAGTTGCGCACCGATATTCAAGGTTACAGGCTCGAGGCTAGATTTTTAAGGGCCTTGAGTTATTGGCATGCTTTGGATGTATTTGGCAATGTACCTTTCGTAACCGAAAACGATCCTATGGGTGGTGGCTTTTTGCCTCGCCAAATCAACAGGGCAGAATTGTTTACCTTTATTGAAAGTGAGCTGAGAGAGATTTATCCACAGATGGCTGCACCTCGTTCTCCAGGATTCTATGGAAGAGCTGATCGGGCTGCTGCTTGGATGCTTTTGGCTAAGCTATACCTAAATGCTCAGGTTTACACTGGTCAGGCGCGTTTTACGGAGGTAATAACATACACTACCAACATTATAAATGCAGGATACACCTTGGAGCCTAATTTTCTTCATGTGTTTAATGCGGACAACCATCTAAGCCACGGTACTGAAATTATCTTTACTGTTCCTTTCGATGGAGTACACACTAGCACTTGGGGTGGTACCACATTCATCATCCGTGGCGGCACCGGTGGCTCTATGGACCCCATAGCGCGCGGTGT
>DMJL01000155.1 GCA_003451785.1 Bacteroidales bacterium | reverse complement strand
CTATCGGTAATATAGCCACTGACTGTAACATTCTGAAAAGCCCTAATAGTATCGGTGATTGATTCTACTCTCACTTGATTTCGCGGATATGCCATCAGCATGGATGGGTCGCCCAGAAGCACGAAGTTGCGTATGCGCCAGTTTTCTAATTGTCCGCTGCTGCGCACTTTTGCATGTCGTATGATATCGCCCAGCCGGAAATTTTCTCCTTGTGAATTTCTTTCGAATGCCACATCCATAAAATTTCGGTTGAGAACCATATTTGGGCCTGACCAAGCCAATCTTGTGGTAGTAAAAAGTGCGATTGCGCCTCCTGTGGGCTTCAAAAATATGCGAACTCCGGCTGTAACATCCGAGGGATTGGGATGGTCGAAGCTGCTAAACTCACAAGTAGCAGTCATAAACACTGGTAGGTTGTGCATATTGTTCCACGAAGCAATATCGGTGAAAGTAAGGATTCTTTCGTGGGCCAATCCGGCAAAACCTCCATGACCAATGTAATTAATAAGCAATGCGCCCTGATTTATTGCTCGGTTGAGAGCAATATTCACTTCGGGAAATCGTGCTCCTCCGGGCATAGTTACCTGCTGGAATGCATCGAGGTACAATTTCTGAACATTGAAATTCGGAAAAATATTCTCCATTCTATTGGCCAATACTTCAGAATCAATAAAATGGCGATTGAAGTCTTGATCGTCGGCCACAAACAACACACGATTGCGCCAATCTGCAAAAGTTTCTACCAAGTTGGACGGAACAAATGTATTGGGAGAATTTATGGAAGCAGGCGAACGCTGTTGATACCGTATTTTTTTGTTTACCACATCCCTTGCCTCAGAGATGGTGCGCACCGGAAACCTACCAATTCCAATATCTAAAGTTCCATCGGCATTGATTCCTTCCGAGTCGTCTAAAAGACCAAAAAAATCATCGGTCATAAAGGTTCTATCAAATTGCAATGAATTTTGGCTTTGGAATGTTGGAATAAGATTTCCGCCAAACCTCAGAATATCGCGATTGTCTAATGTTCCATTACCAAAGAGCAAGAGATATCTTGGCAACTCGGCCGTAGTAGTTGCTCGGTCGTAGAACATTTTCATGAAGTTTCTGATTGCCGCCGGGTCAGGCATTCCAGACGAAAACTCATTGTAAATCTGGGTAGTAGTAACAACGGCAACCGATAGATTATCGTTTTGGGAGCGAAATTCCGCCAAACGCTTAGCTTCAGGCTTTAGGGTTTCATGCACCACAATGAAGAGGTCGGCTACGCGCATTCCATGTAGGTTCTGGTTCGGCACCCTACCCCTTCTTATGGGACGAAGGAAAGTTGAACCGTCGAACACTATAAAATTGCGCAATTGATTCGTACTTTGCCTAAATCGGAGTTCTGATCCCTCGAGCAGGGTTTCCTGCACCCGCACATTGAATCTATCTGTAACATCCCACACAGTAAGACCTGCATTGGCATGAGATATTACAAATTGCGTGATATTTCCTGCCCCAATTACGGCAGTGTTTCTAAAACCCATTTGTGGGCCTCTAAAGCGCAGTTGCCTTACCACATTCACTTCCAAGAAATTCAACCAACCTTGAGCACCGCTTGCAGTTCGGTTGTAAGTAAGATTTACCTCCACCTGATTTCCATCTGTTGGATTGAATGGCATAGCCACTTCTGAAGGATTGGCAAATGCACCGGTAACATGGGCTGGAAAAATTTGGCTAATAGATTGGTTAAACCTTGCAGAACCAACAGTAATAGCGAACGAACTCATGTTGGATGACCTTGCCGCAACATTAGACCGTATTCTGCCTGGTTGGTTGAGCACCAAATCGTCGAAGCGAAATACAAAATTGCGCGAAAGGGTTACATCAAACAATTCACCATACCATTCCCTTCCACTGTTTATGAGATTCACCATATCGCGATGGTGTACAGCATAGTCATGAAATGTAGTTGCTGTTTGGTTAGCTGGAGCAGATAAATTTGGCTGTTGGGTAATCCTTTTTCCTGTACCATTGTCAATGGTAAGAAAATAACATGATTCGGTTGCATACAGGTGCACTTGGTGTTCGAATGCTTTTGTATTGGCATTGAAATTCCATTGCATGGGCGATTCACCATAAAAAAGCACGACATCGGTGGAAGTAAATGCACCAGTTTGCGCACCGGGAATAAAGATGGGATTTTCCTTTAGATCGGTTATTCGACTCACATTGTTGGCTTCAGGCAGCATTCCTCCTCCGTTTCCGAAAATACGGATGTTCTCCCTTTGAAGTCCCTGGGTATTTACCCCCAATTCTGTTAAGTCGGCAAATGTTAGTTGATGTATGCCCGTTTCGGTTACGCATATCCTAAACCAAGTACCGGTGGCCAATACCGATGCAACAGGATACTGATGCATTGCGGAAAGAGCATTTTTGGGCAGAGGAACTTGTGTGGAAATCAAATCGAACGACACAAGTTTCTCGAAATCGTTGAGCGCAGCATTGAATCTGAAAGGGTAAAAAGTTACAACAGAGTAGAGTTCACGGCGGTTGATTTCTTTTTGATTCGAAAGTTGTAGTTGGGTTTGGGAGAAGCCTGCATCAATCAAGAGCTGGCGTTCTTGGGGCTGCACCCTCTCGAAACGAGTATTTGAAACTTGAAACTGATTTACGAATCCCGGATCGCTGCTTTTAGCCCTATGAAGAAAAACCGGAATTGCATCCAAGGAGTCTCCATAAACAGCTCCTTCGAAAGTTAGCTTTTTGAAAGTCGAATCCTGCGTCTCATTAAAATTGGCACTAGCCCACTCCAACAAAACATTTTCGACTTGGCGAGATTGTGCAATAGATAATTGCATACCTATGCCACCTATCAAAAATATGCAAATCCAAATTTTCACAACAAGTTGATTAATTCAAAAGTTTGGAAATTCATCAATCCTAATTAGCATCACCATAGTGTAAAGTTACATTTAAAATTGCGTTGTCGGTTATTATTCCATGTGTGGATTTTGTGCCCGAAAACCATCTTCTTGGCTAATGTACCTTTACATTATCCAAAAGAACTTGCCCGCAATTTTGCATATAGTAAGCTGTATCTGGCCCCAAATGAAACAAGGTATCAATTATGCTTAAATTGGGTAAAAAGCCATTTTTGTCGGAAAATATTTGAAAATATTGTTCAAACTTAGATTCGACACTTAGAAAATCCTTTTTTTTAGGAGATAACGAATACCGTAAATCCCAAAATCCTTCCATGTTTTTTACAAAGGAATTTGTTGGAGAAGTTTTATTTTCAATCTTAATGGCTTTGCAAATGACCTCAAGTAGTCGGGCATTCCATTCTATTAATGGTTCGTCAGATTTTTGGGTATAAAATGGTTCGAATACATCGCCATAATACATAAAAAATGCTGATTTACTGTATGCCGATACAATGCTTTTCCAGTGCTGCCGCTGCCAATCGCTATGCCTACTTACTAATACTTGTGAAGTGGGCGTGTGATTGCCTAAGGGCTTCTCAACGGGAATGGTAAGATTGAGCGGGCCGTTGGAACCAGCAATTCTACAACGATTTCGCCAAGTTTGTTTCTGAAATGTTTCGTGGATTTCTATTTGCACTTCTATTGCCAACTGCAAATATGCCATATAACCTACAGGTGGCAAATATGCTGTAGGCATTAACAATTTTCGGGAACTATTCCATTGCTGCATTTTGTAGCAAAATTGAAACAGCAAAATTAAATTGCTTCGACCTTAAACAATGCAAAAATTTTATCTAATTTGGCTACATTAGTTATTTGGTCGTTTTACGCTGAATTTTGACTAAAGAATGTTTCTCGCAAAATTGATAAAGGTTGATTTATAGTATTTTATAATATTTTAATGATTGAAGGATAAATGAAATTTTTCAAAAAAACAGACTTGATTTTGATTGGACTAGCACTGCTTGCTGCATTTAATTCTTGCGCACCTGCACCGATAGAAGAACATCTTAGACAAAATTGGGTTTATGGACCCATTGACAAGGTGTACGAGGTGCCTCAAATAGCAGGAACGGTATTTTTTGTGGCACCCGACGGTGATCCGCTTGCCGATGGTCTATCGTTGGAAAACCCAACTACAATCGAAGAAGCCATTGCACGAGTTGTAACAGGCGATGCGATAGTAATGCGCGGTGGAATTTACCGCACTGGCAATCTCACCTTCAATCAGGGCATTACCATACAGCCTTATTTAGACGAAAAGCCCGTGCTAAACGGTAGCAAAGTGGCTGCAAAATGGACTCAGGTAAAAGACGGGTTGTGGGTAACGGAGTGGCCCTATCTTTTTCCGGCAGGTACTGAGCCGTGGTGGCGCAGAGAACGCGAGGAGCAGTTTACGCCAATGCATCGCTTCAACAACGACGGTGTGTTTATCGATGGTCAATATTTGCAATCGGCCGCCAATACCAACGAGGTAAACGAAGGCACATTTTTCGTTGATTACGACAAAGGCAGGATTTATATTGGAACCAACCCCGAAGGACGCAGCATTGAGATCACAGCATTTCGCAAAGCCATTTACAGAACCATCGGCGAGGTACACGGAAGAGTATCGGATGGTCGCGGACCTGTAATCCGCGGACTTACCATTACCCAATATCCCGATACTATGGTGCATATTGCAGGATACTACCCACAAGGAATATCTGATGCCCGCATACATGGTAAAGATGTAGTAGGCACAGTGCTGGAAAATAACATTTTCTCGAATTGCTTTCGAATTGGAGTGTTTGTAATTGGCGATAGCCTCATCATGCGAAACAATAAGATTTACAATACCAATACCGAAGGATTGTATATCGTGGCTTCGTCGGATGTGCTTTTGGAACGCAATATTTTTAAATTTAATAACATTGAACGCTGGACTGGTTTCTTCCCTGCAGCAGTGAAGATTTTCAACCAATCGCACCGCGTGGTATGTCGCGAAAATTTGGTGATTGACCACCCCTACTCCAATGGAATATGGTATGATGTGGGCAATTATGCCGGTGTTTTTGTGAACAACTGGATTGAGGGCGTTGGTAAAGCTACCAAACCCTTTAGCAAGGAAACTATTTGGCCAAGTCTCAATGGCTTTTTCTGGGAGATTTCAAGTACAGCCATTGCAGCCGGTAATGTTTTTGTAAACAACGACCAGGGCATCATGGTGCTGAATGCAGCTGATGCTAAAATGTACAACAATACTTTTATCAATAGCCCTGTAACCATTGCACGGGATACTCGTGGCGATGTGGTTGACCGTTTTGGTTGGCATATTACTACCGGTCCAGGTGTGGAAGCCCGCGATGGACATGTTTTCTCCAATAACCTGCTCTATATGGATGAACATACACAACGGCCCATGCTGTATGTATGGCAGCCTAATGTGCTGTGCGAAAGAACACCCAATCCGCAACTGGCTGCAATGAACAACAATGTGTTTATCCAGCAGAACACACCACGCGATTT
Source organism: Bacteroidales bacterium (assembly GCA_003451785.1). Classification (GTDB taxonomy): domain Bacteria; phylum Bacteroidota; class Bacteroidia; order Bacteroidales; family UBA7960; genus UBA7960. Next base: position 12,979 of record DMJL01000155.1, on the reverse strand, counting down.
TCCATTGATACTTTGGAGTCCATTTCAAAACGAAGCTTGCCAAGCACAACTCCTTTCGGTGCAAGAGTTGCATGAGCTACATCCGGAGTTCTCGGCCGATTGCCGATTTTTGGATGCAAATACCGAACAGGTGTTTGTTGATCGCGCTGCCAACGACTTCAGATTACATCCCGATTTTGCGCGCAATCTACAAACAGTAACCATGCCCGAAGAAGTTGCCCAATCCCTCTTAAAGATGGTTAGAGATTTCCGCAGACCAGGTGCTTTCCCGCATAGGTAGTTAAGCATTATCTGAATTGAAAAAGGCCTACTCACATTTTTGAGTGGCCTTTTTTGCTATTGTTAACACCCAAAAATGCAATCCTTTTTTGACATCACCATGTAGCAAAAATTCCCAACCATTTCGGTTAAATTCTCAGATGGAAAAAAGCCAAAGATTCGCTGCAATTTCGCATCAAATCTATTTTGCCCACAGTGCTAATTAGAGTAAGATTCATTAGGTAGCAACAGTTTGCAAAAATTTGATTGTCATTTTTAAACACCTTAGAAGCGTTTAAGAAATATTTTTTTTGTTTGTTTCAATTTTTAATCAGGAATTTCCAATTCAAAGGTTTTCATCTTTTTCCATAAAGATACCCTACTAATTCCCAATACCTTGGCTGTTTGGCTTTGATTCCATTGATTTTTAGCAAGCATTGCTTCGAGCTGATCTTTTGTAATTTTAAGCCTACCACTGGTATTTCTTGAAATTGGGTTTAACAATTCCTTTTGGTCTAAAGGAGCAAGAAGATGCTGGTCGTTTAAGGCTTTCTCCATATTCGCAACTATCATAATATCCGCAGGTAGGTCTTCTTTACTGATAATATTACCTATAGCAATTACAAAGGCATACTCAACCATGTTTTGAAGCTCCCTGATGTTTCCTGGCCAAGAATAGTTCATTAATATTCTCAGAGCCTGCCTATTTATGCCTTTTATACTCCGAGAGTGGTTCTTATTGAATTTTTCAATAAAATACTTCACAAGGTCAGGTATATCGTTTGCGCGATTTCGAAGGGCAGGAACCTCGATAGAAAAAACATTCAACCTATAATACAAATCTTCACGAAACAGCCCCTTTCGAATTAATTCCTTGAGGTTTTTGTTTGTTGCTGCTACTATCCGCATGTCCACCTTGATGGATTTGCTATCGCCTACCCTTTCTATGGTTTTTTCCTGTATTACCCGAAGTAGCTTTACCTGCAAACCAAGACTTATTTCTCCAATCTCATCTAAAAAAATAGTCCCACCGTTAGCCAACTCAAATTTTCCGGCCTTATCCCGATATGCACCCGTAAAGGCACCCTTTACATGACCAAACAATTCGCTTTCCAACAAGGATTCACTCAATGCCGAACAATTAACTTTAACCAAGGGTTTTCTAACACGGGGCGAAAGTTCATGTATAGCCTCTGCTACAAGCTCTTTGCCAGTTCCTGATTCTCCAAGAATCATTACATTAACGCCTGTGTCGGCAACTTGAATTATTTTTCTAAAAATTTGCCGGATTGTCTCATGGTGTCCAATGATTTTGTTGACAAGGTAATTATGCTTGTCTTCGAAAATTGATTGTGACTCAGCAATACATTCCATCTCTCCCGATATATCGGCCACCGTGAATAAAAGTAACGCATCGGATACACCGTTTACCATTTGACCGGTGAAATATACTATCCTCTCCGTTTTTTCTGTTTTTATTATGAGGGTTTTGTGAAAATTGTTCTTACCCGACGCAATCTGGGCTTGGATGCAGTCGCTAAGTTCAAATATTACATGATTTGAAGAGAGAACTTGGAAGTCAGAAAGGTTACTTCCGTCAATAGCTATTTCTGAATCGGTAAGCAAGGTGGAAGCAAATTTGTTGGCATATTCAATCCGGAGTTGTCTATCTGTGAGTATCACTCCGATTTTCATTTGCTCAACCAGTAGGTTTAAATTGTTAATCATTTCTTAAAGGTTAACACTAATAGTTAGCAAAGTTAATATTAACTTTCATATATTGGCACAATAATTTTTACTAGTCTTAAAATTGCAAAATGCTCGTCTTTAATTGTTTACTAAATTTGGCATAGTTTTTTATTTCAATGGAAAACTTTTAAAACCTTAATTCAATGAATTTACAAAAAAAAATCTTAATGATTGGTGCCGGCCTTCTGGCAGGTATTATTATCACTGGTATTATTTCTTATAAGGCTGCGCCAGGAATAATGCTTCATGAAGCTCAAAGCAAGTATGATTTTGAAACCGCCGTTCAGGTGTTTGAGCAGACCGCATTAGAAATGGGTTGGAAAATACCTGTTGTTCATAATATGGCAGAAGTCATGAAGAACAATGGTTTTAATGTGAGAAATATGAAGGTATTTGAGCTTTGCTATCCTGCCCATGCTTATGAGATTCTAAGTAGGGATGATGAAAGGATAGTTTCCAACATGATGCCATGCCGAGTTTCGATATATGAGAAATCTAACGGCAACACTTATATTTCGTGGATGAACACGGGATTGTTGGGCAACATGATGGGTGGAGTTGTAGGCGAGGTAATGGCAATTGCTTCGGCCGACAGTGAGACAATGATACGATCTATAAAGAAATAAGATAGATTCTGGTTGTTCTGTATTTTATAAAACTCAAGAAAGCCGTCTTTAAGGTAAAGACGGCTTTACTTTATCGAATTTAAGGGTCTAACATGCCTATTTTCCTAAAAATCTCCTCTTTTACGGTTTCAGGATTGACAATTTGTGGCACAAAATATTATCCACGAATGGTAGATAATTTGAAAAGCAGTAGGTAAAAAAACTTTACCATCACGACTTAGGGAAATTGATTTTTGCCATCCACAGAACCAAATATTGCCTATCTTCAAATCCTTATTTATCCTGTGCGACTTATATAGGACAGTTTTTCGCGATCTGAGATGAGAATATTTTTACCATCCAAATTCAAAATGCCATCTCTCTCAAATTCTTTCAAATATTTTACGGTGCTTTCAAGGGTAATTCCCGCAAAATCGGCTAATTCCTGCCGGCTAAGATTTTCAAAGACATTTTCATAAATAAAATCACCTCTCGACAAATAGCTTAATGCCGAAGCCAGTTTGCCGCGCATTTGTTTATACGAAAGATTTTTTATTGTTTCAACCAGTTGTTCTTCAATACCATTATTGCGGGTGGTAATCTGAAATGCAAACTGCGGATTTAAAAGAAATACTTGTTTCAAGGCATCTTTATCAATCATACAAACTCTTGAATTGCGCATTGCCGTTGCAGAGTATAGATAATGTTCCTTACCAAAGATTACTGAGAAGGCAAGAAAATCTCCAGTATTGGCCACGAATACATTAAGTTGTTTTGTTCCACCCGTTTGAATGGAAACTTTTATTAGACCTTCAATAATATAAAGCACATAAGGCGAAAATGCTCCCTGCTTAAACAAGGTTTCTCCTTTCTGGTAGTAAATCTGGGTTTTTTTAGTATTTAGCAATTCGAGTTGCTCAGTCGAAAGATGCAGAAAACACTCAGAAAGTGAAGTAGTGGCTAGAAATGAAGCATTTAAAGGATTGTCCATCGGAAAAACTTTTTGGTTAAAGTTCGTTACAATAATGCAATTTTTTTTTTACAAAATTACAATTAAGGGTTTGCAGAATTGCAACCCATAGAGCGAGGCTTTCAGCATGGCAGCGTAGTAATTTTGTAATTCAATTTTGATTCTAAGAACTGCATTATGCGTCTTTAGAAAAACCTAAAAATTAATCATTTTTCCTAAAAAGTAAAATTATGACAATGTTAAGAACTGCACTTCACGAGATAGAAACTGCAGAAGAACTAAAGAAGCTGATAAGCGAAAACGAAAATGTTATGGTATGTTGTGGTCGCATGGGTCCTATGTGTATTCCGGTGTATGATGCAATGGAAGAACTTGAAGTGGAGAAGCCCAATGTGAAGTTTTTCAGCATGGCATTCGATAGCCCCGAGGCATGGATTGTTCGCAACGACCAAGCCTGTAAGGGTTTCATGGGGCTTCCATTTACCATGTATTACAAAAATGGCAAAGTTGCTCATGCCACCACCAGTATTCAAACAATGGACAAAATCAAGGCTGTTTTGAAGGATAAATTCAACGCATAACTTATTGAGCAGACAATTACAGCCCTAAATTTAAAAACTTCGTTTGGAGGTTGAATAATTTGGGGCTGTATCAAAAACCAAAAAAACTTAAATTGCTATGGAACAAAAAATTTATGATGTTTTAATCATCGGAGGGGGACCTGCCGGTCTTACTGCCGGAATTTATGCTTCGCGTGCAAAACTATCGGTGCTTATTCTCAATGAAGGTGCCGTGGGCGGGCAGATGATTCTGACAAACGAAGTAGCTAATTACCCTGGAGTGGAAAAAACAACCGGTTACCATTTGGCAAATTCCATGAAAAAACAGGCTCGAGAATTTGGATGCATTATAAAATCGAACCTACAAATTGCAAATTACGAACTAAGTGGCGCCGTTAAAAATGTGGAATTAACAGATGGAAGTATCTACAAAGCCCTAAGCGTAATAATTGCTACCGGTGGAAAGCCACGGCAGCTCAATGTTTTAGGCGAAGACACATTCAGAGGAACTGGGATCTCTTACTGCGCAACCTGCGATGGAGAGTTTTTCACAGGAAAAGATATTGTGGTGGTGGGCGGTGGAAACTCTGCTTTGGAGGAAGCAGTCTCTTTGACCAAGTATGCAAATAAAGTTACCATAATTCACCAGTTCAATCATTTTCAAGCATTTGAATATGCCATTGCAGAGGCTAAAGAAAACCCAAAAATTTCTTTTGTTTATAACTCTGTGATATCGCAGTTTAATGGTAATGAGAACCTTCAATCTGTTTCTGTTAAAAATGTGGTAACGGGTGATGTTAGCAAGCTTCCGACTCAGGGTGCATTTATTTTTATTGGCTATTTGCCAAATACTAATGCTTTTAAAGGCATTTTAGATCTCAATGATATGAATGAGATAATCACAACTTCCGAAATGGAAACAAATATACCTGGAGTATTTGCAGCTGGTGATTCGATAGCAAAAAGATACAGGCAAATAACTACGGCGGTAGCTGACGGAACCATTGCAGCCCTTTCTGCATCAGATTTTGTAGCAAAATCGAAACAGCACCATTTAGTAATGCAGAATTAACGCATATAGGTAAGTATTGCAATGAAAGATTTAATCAATTCTCACGCCTTCAATGCGTTCCTTTTGCCTTTATCTCCCCTATTATTGCAATGAGTTTATTGAGTTTGTCGATAGTTGCATCTCGAAGCGTGATAGAGGCATCTATATGCCCCATATTTCCACATAGTGCAATTGTATAGATGCCTGAACCGGCTCGGATTATCTTCAGAGCCACATCGGCATATGGGCAGTCTATTCCACAAAATATTGCCACATCGTATTTGTTATGCTCGATGACTAAGTCGCCGTGAAATGGGTTTATCTCCACTGCACTCTTTACCGTTGGAAATTCAGGTCGAGTATCAAAAATGGGTAGTATCTCCGCCCCTATTGCATCTGCCAATTTTCTGATTACCCGAGCTTTTTCCCAAGTTCCTTCATCAAAAGACCACATCATGATGCGTGCCGAACTTACAATTACAGGCTTTTTGGCGTTCAGGGCCTTTAGTGCAATCTCCTGCAAGGCTATTTCATCATCAACATCTTGCTCATCTACAATGGCTTTGTTTGCCTCCGGATGCGCCTTATCAGATATGGATTCCGGAGAGACAAGCTCTCGATAGGTATATTCCTTCTTTGGTGTTTTCATAGGTGCATTGTTTAAACTTTTTCAATCTGAACAGCAGCTGCTTTGACCCCGGATGCTACAGACATATTGCAAATTGCCGGATTTGTAATGGTATTGGTTGGGGTATCAATAAAGTGGAAACTCATACTGACTATGCCAGGGGGTACTTTATCGGTGATTTGTATCCTGGTTTTGATAGAACCCCGCCGGGAAACAACATTGACTAAATCATCGGCAGTAAGCCCTAAACCCTCGGCATCAAGCGGATTAATTTCCATCCGCTCTTGGCTAAGCAATTGATTTAGACCTTCGGTCTTTCCAGACATGCTTCTTGTATGGTACTGGTAGAGTTTGCGAGAGGTAGTTAATGTGAAGGGGTAATCTTTGTCGGTACCTTCGGCTGCAAGCGGTCTGTAGTCCACAGCAGAAAATTGACCAATGCCCCTTGCAAACTTGCCAACATGCATAATCGGTGTGCCGGGATGTTCCATAGATGTACATGGCCATTGCAATCCTTCAGTAGTTTCTATTCTCTCGTAGCTCATCCCTGCAAAGTAATGGGGTGTTAAATCCCTTATCTCATCCCAAATTTCCTGAGTAGAATCATACTGCCAGTTGAAGCCACATCTTTGTGCGATTTCCTGTATGATCTGCCAATCTGGTTTACAGTTGCCGCGGGGTTCAATTGCCTTGCGAACCTTTTGGACACGCCTTTCGGTATTAATGAAAGTTCCATCTTTCTCGGCAAATGTAGCAGCAGGTAATATTACATCAGCAAGACGGGCGGTTTCTGTCATGAAGATATCCTGTACAACCAAAAATTCTAAGGACTCAAGGCAGGAGCGAACATGATTCATATTGGGACTGGTATGCGCCGGGTCACCTCCCATTACATAAATTGCTTTGGGCCATCGGCTCGGATTTGGATTGAACATATCGTTCATGGTTTTGCCTGGCACATCAGAAAGCTCAACACCCCATCTCTTTGAAAATTTTGCCCGTATTTCGTCACTTGTCTCCCTTTCTCCTTTCTTGTCGGACAAGTGGTTCCAATGGGTATTGGAATCGCTATGAACAGGTTGATAGCCGGTTAATACATTAGGCAAACATCCCATATCGCACGCCCCTTGCACATTACATTGTCCTCGCACAGGATTTATCCCTGCGTGGGCCTTACCCAGATTACCGGTAGCCAATGCCAGGTTGGTGAGTGCCACTACATTTTCTACACCGCAAGTCTGTTGTGTTACACCCATGCTGTAGAAGATTGCGCTATTACCCGAAGTGGCATATAAGCGAGCAGCATTAACAATATCGTCCTCTGAGACACCGGCAATCTTTGCAGCATACTCTGGAGTATATGCTTCCACAATTTCTTTTGTAATCTCAAAACCGTTGGTCCGATTTTTAATAAATTCCCTATCCTCAAGTCCTTCCTTCACTATTACATGCATCATGGCATTGAGAACTGCAATATCCGTTCCCGGTTTAATCTGCAAATAAACATCTGCCATGTCCACAAGGGGTATTCTGCGCGGGTCAATAACAATCAGCTTGGCTCCTTTTCTCACGGCTCGACGAATCCTATAACCAATGATAGGTTCGGTCTCAATTGGGTTAATGCCCATTACCAAAATGGCATCAGCACCCTCTATATCGCCAATAGGATTTGTCATTGCAGCACTTCCCAGCACTGTTGCAAGACCCACAACGGTAGCTGCATGACACAGGCGGGCACAGTGGTCAACACTGTTTGTGCCAAGAGAGCGAATAAGTTTTTGAAAGAGATAACATTCTTCATTGGTAACCTTAGCCGAACTTAAACCTGCTAAAGCTTCAGCCCCGTATTTATTGCGAATCTCAAGAAACTTACCCGCTACCAAACTAAGGGCTTCTTCCCAACTTGCTTCAACGAAATTTCCATTTCGCTTAATCAGTGGGGTGGTCAACCTATCCGGATGGTTGATGAAGTCGAAACCAAACTGACCCTTTGCACATAACTCCCCCTTATTGACGGGGCTAGAATTGTCGCCTCTCACACTTACGATAGTGGAGCCGCGCACTCCCACATAAATTCCACAGCCACAGCCGCAATAAGGGCAGATGGTCCTAACTTCGTGGGTGGGAGGCAGCGATTTTTTGAAAACCAAAGCTCCAACCGGGCAGCTTGGCACACACTGACCGCACGACTCGCAATTGGTATTGAGCAATGAGCCACAATATCCATCAATAGTTCCCACTCGATACACCACCGACAATGCCCCAACACCCTGCACATCGCTGCATATTCGAGCACATCGTTGGCATCCTATACACTTGTTGGAGTCGCGTTCTATGAATGGATGGGTCTTTTCAAGTGGGTAATATTTCTCTTTTCTAACAACCGTTGATGGAATATTATAATCGGTTGCCAAATTGCGAAGACTACAGTCGTGAGCCGCTTTACAGCCACATTCAAGACAGCGCGCGACTTCCATTTTAGCCATACTTTCACTCATGCCAAGCTCAACCTCCTGAAAATTATTCCTCCTTTCGTTCGGTTTTAACTCCGGTATAGGTACTCTGGGTTTGAATTCAATTTGAATAAAATCCTCTTTGCCTTTCAAATCCTTTAGCTCTCCTTTACTGATATTGAATGGCTTTTTAATCGCTACAAGTTCCTCTCCTTTAAGGTAGCGGTCAATGGACAATGCAGCCTTCCTTCCCGCTGCAATCGCCTCCACTGCTGTTGCTGCCCCACTCACGCAGTCTCCACCGGAGAAGACTCCCTTTTTATGCGTTAGCATAGTATCATGGTCTATGGAGATATTATTGTGCGAACTTATGAGTTCACTTTCCTCTGTAAAGAAGGAAATGTCGGTTCGTTGCCCAATAGCAGAAATTATAAAATCTGCAGGTATTGTAAACTCTGAGCCGGGTATGGGTTCCGGACGGCGGCGTCCGCTTGCATCTGGTTCGCCTAGTGCCATTTTGATGCACTCAATAGCAGCTACCCGACCATTTTCGCCCATAATCCTCACCGGTGCAGCCAATAAACACAATTTAACACCTTCATCCTCAGCTAACTCAATTTCCCATTCAGATGCCGGCATTTCCGCCCGTGAACGGCGATAAAGGATAGTTACCTCCTTTGCGCCGATACGAAGTACTGTGCGGGCGCCATCTATGGCTGTATTGCCACCACCGATTACAACCGCATGTCCTTCAACCCGCATTTCGTCGCCCATTGCAATGCTTCGGAGAAAATCGGTACCATCTAAAACACCATCCAGATCTTCGCCCTCAATATTCAAATTTTGACTTTTCTGGGCTCCAATAGCAAGAAAAATGGCATTAAAGCCGCCTTCAAACAGGCTTTTAAGGGTAAAGTCCTTGCCCAATGCACGGTCTGTATGAATCATGATCCCAAGGTCAGTAACCGTTGCGATCTCCTGGTCAAGGATTTCGTCAGGCAAACGATAGTCGGGTATGCCGTAGCGCAGCATCCCTCCGGCCTTTGGCAATGCTTCAAAAATTTCAACTTCATGCCCTTCCTGAGCTAAGTAATAAGCACAGGAGAGTCCGGCCGGACCAGAGCCAACAATGGCAACCTTTGAGCCGGTTTTATCCTTTACTTTGGGTATGTACCTTTCTTTGCCCTCATACTCACTGTCAGCAACAAATCGCTTCAAGTTGCAAATGGCTAAGGGGTGGTCAATCATACTCCTTCGACATGCGTCTTCACACGGGCGTGGACAGATGCGACCAATAACCATAGGCAAAAGAAGGGTCTCTTTGATCAGTTCTACTGCTTCTTTGTATGCTCCGCGAGCAATGAGCGCAATGTAACCTTGAACATCGACACCGGCTGGGCAGGCAATTTGACAAGGAGCAACACAATCGCCATAATGCTCAGAGATAAGTTGCTCGGTAGTTTTTTTACGAGATGCAATGACCCTTTCGTTTTTTGTCTCTACCACCATGCCATTTACTACAGGAGTGGCACAAGATGAAACAATGCCATGACCTTTAACATCTACAATGCAAATCTTGCAAGAACCAAGTGGTTTCAACTTGTCGTGGTGGCAGAGGGTTGGAATGTGTATGTTATTTTCTCTGCACACATCTAATATACTCCTACCCTGCTGAGCAAAGATCTCTTTGCCGTCAACCACTACCTTAATTCCTGTGTCTTTCCCGTCATTAGTGTTTTCATAATTTCTACTTTGCATAAAGAAGTCTCCTTTTAAGTTAAACCTTTGCATCAGGCTAAGGCGATAGTTGCCTGATTTAATAACAGTTGGGTGTCTTTTAAAAAGGGTTTAGGACATTGTATTGTCCCACTCATTAAGCAAAGATAACAATCTAAAAGGCTTTGTCAAGGGCAATAAGGTAAAATTTTATGTTTCCGTACCGAATTGCGGGAAAAGTTGCAATTTCAAAGTCTGTAATGGTTGGCAATAGGAGATAACCGTAAAACTAAATAAGACTTTTGAACCTTTAATGGGATTCTGTTATGCTCATGTTCAAAATCGTACACAATCCTTCCTATCTTAAATTATCTAAAGGAGAATTCTATCTTCAAACCTATTTTCAAGCTATTGTAGTCCTCTACGAATCAAATCCAGATTTGGGTCGTTTCCGGGAGCAAGAGGTATGGGATTTTCGTCAATTAAGTCAATGTAAATGGTTTCATTCATCAATACACCCATTTGGAAAAATTGTTCTTTAATGGTCTCGCCATTTTCGGTAAAATAGACTTTTCTATTGTGGGGAAGATCATTGTGGTACTCTGCAATCATGAGTTGCCTTCCGTTGCTATGCCATGCATTGAAAAAGCCATGCAGCTTATCCATTTTATATGTAGCTTCAATTCGTAAGGTACCACTTTCGAAGTATTTTCGCCATTGTCCATTTTTTAGTCCCATTTGGTATTCTATAGTTTCTGCAATCCTTCCAGAAGGATAGAATGTAGTATATGTTCCATGTACTTGACCATCAACATAGGAGTTTACCGAAAGTTTTGCTCCATTTTCTGCAAAAAAACTCCACTGACCGGTTCTTTGCTGATTAAGAAATTGCCCGGTACCCATTGTCTTTCCATTGGGATAGAAAAACTCTGCAAATACCGTATCGTTATTGGCTGAATGCAGGAGATTGACTCTTGGAGTGCCATTGGGATTGAAATGCCTGAAAGTTCCTACAGGGCGGTCGTCAACAAATTGCCCGGAATATCTGATTCTCCCATTGGGATGGTTTGCTTGCCACTGCCCTTGTCTGCGACCACTTGCGTCGCGTTGGTTCATTTGAGCATAAACGCCATCCACACTTATCAATGATACAATGGCAATATGGAGTAGAAGTAAGATTTTCATCTCTTAATAATTTTACAAAATGGATACAAATTTACATGGTTGGGATTACAATAGAAAAACAACAGCACTTGGAGCGACTTAGATTGCCATTTTTTCGATCCTAGGGTTTGGAGATTTCCTTGTTGAAACTATTCTAAATTTTGCTTTAGGAACTCGGCAAACTTTACCAAGCTTGGAAAACATAATTGAATAAGGTGCTGATGCAATCGAGCTAAGGTTAGATCTTCAGAAATTAGTACCGTGTTCATTTTTAATCTTTTACCAAACAACATATCGGTGATGGTATCGCCTACCATGATGGATTTCTGAAAGTCAATCTTTGGAAAATCTCTTTTTGCCAGAAGCCCCATACCAATTCTTGGCTTACGATAAATGCTTTTGCTCGATTCCAAATCCGGACAGAAGTAAACCTTGTCAATTTTTCCGCCAGCAGCTTCAACATCCATCAACATTTTTTGATGAATCTCTTGGAGCATGGAAACTTCCATCAGACCTTTGCCTACTCCTTGCTGATTGGTTACTACCAGAATCCTGCCAAAATGTTTGGAAAAAAAAGCAATACTTTCCAAAACACCATCTAAAAAAACGAATTCTTCAGGGTTTTTTACATAATCGTCGTTAAGGCGTTGATTAATAACGCCATCGCGGTCTAAGAAAAGTGTCCAATCCTTATTGGGGCGAAGATTAGAAAAGGTCATGGGGTTTAAAAAGCAATTTTTCTACATTTTCGCAAATGATATGCCCCAGCAAAATGTGGATTTCCTGTATTCTTGGGGTGTCGTTGGAGGGGACTTTGAAAAGGATATCGCAGTAGTCGTTCATCAAACCACCCTTTGCCCCAGTGAATCCTATGGTTCTTATGCCTAATGCCTTTGCTGCTTGAAGTGCATAAACAATATTTGGCGAATTGCCCGATGTGCTGAATGCAAACAATATATCGCCAGATTTTCCTACGGCGTTCACCATTCGTTCGAAGGCTTTCTCGAAGGAATAATCGTTGGCCACAGCAGTTAAGAATGAAGTGTTTACATGCAATGCTTCTGCATTCAGTGGGGGTCTGTCAAAATAAAACCTACCGGAAAGCTCGGCTGCCAAATGCTGTGCATCGGCTGCACTGCCCCCATTGCCACAGAATAGAGTTTTACCCCCCGTTTTATAGGTTTCCACAACCCATTCTATAGATTGTTGCAATTGCTTATGAATAGCATCGCTATTGAGTACTGCTAATTTTAATTCAATAGCTTCCGAAATTTGTTTTCGGGTTTCCATGTACCATTAATTTTTGGTTGGATTGAGCAGTGCCTGAACCAGCACCTGCCAAGAAAATCGCTTTTTTTCGTTTTGCAAAAATGCTTTAAATTCATCGCCCTTCTCTTCTTCAAAGAAATGAACTATGGCATCCACAATTTCTAACACTACGGGAGCAACCACATAACCAGCTTTGAGGTGGGGGACCATTTCGGGCAGACCTCCAACTTTGGTAACCAACATGGGTTTCTCAAAATGATAAGCAACTTGGGTTACTCCGCTTTGCGTCGCACTTCTATAGGGCTGCGCAACAAGGTTGGCAGCACAAAAGTATTCGCGCACCTTTGCGTTGGGTATAAACTCCGTATGCCAAATGATGGAATCTAAAACTCCTAGCTCTTCTGCCAAACTATGGTATATTTCTGCATTCTCATAAAACTCACCAGCCACCAAAAGTTTAATGCCTAATTGTCTGATTTTCTTGTGTGCAAAAGCTTTAATTAAAAGATCCAAGCCTTTGTAGTCCCTAATGAAGCCAAAAAACAAGACGATTTTG
>DMJL01000253.1 GCA_003451785.1 Bacteroidales bacterium | reverse complement strand
TTGATATGGATGGGAAGTAAGCAGGATATGCAACAACAAATCCGCCAAAAGATTGACAATGGATTTTCAACCATTAAAATAAAAGTTGGAGCCTTGGATTTTGAACAAGAATGCGAAATTTTGGATTTCATAAGAAAGCATTTTGGCAAGCACGACATCGAAATACGGTTAGATGCCAATGGAGCCTTCTCTCCCACCGAAGCCTTATCCAAGCTGAAAACACTTGCAAAGTATAATATCCACTCCATTGAGCAACCCATAAAACCCGGTCAACATGAACTTATGGCGGCACTTTGTGCTACAAGCCCCATAGATATAGCTCTTGATGAAGAACTGATAGGCATTTATGACAACGACCAACGGAACCATCTACTTGCAGCAATAAATCCTAAATACATAATCCTAAAACCAAGTTTGTTGGGAGGACTCGAAGACACTTTGCAGTGGACCATGCTTGCCCAAAGTTTGGGTATAGGCTGGTGGGTAACATCTGCATTGGAGTCGAACATTGGACTTAATGCAATTGCCCACTGGACTTTTGCGAATGCACCATCCATTCATCAAGGACTTGGCACCGGGCAGTTGTATGCCAACAATATTGCTTCGCCTTTGGAGATTCGCAATGGCAAGCTCTATAGCAACCCCAGCAAAACTTGGGACTTAAGCTTGTTGAAAAAATGAAAACAGTTTTTCACGCCGGATTACTATGGAATGGAGCTTGGTACGATAGAGATGAATTGTTGGCACATACCACTATATCCTTTCCCAATGATGACGAAAGATCCAAAGCCATAAACAATGAGGTGCTGACTTTTCTAAAAGAATGGTTCGACGATAATACACAAATATCCCTTCGCACAAGCGGAACCACAGGAAAGCCCAAATCCATGATGGTGGAGAAGCGATACATGATTCAGAGTGCCCTTATGACAGGTGCTTTTTTCAACTTAAAGAAAGGCGATTCGGCCTTGCTCTGTCTCTCGCCCGAATTTATTGCCGGCAAAATGATGGTTGTGCGTGCTATAGTCTTGGGTTTAGATTTGATAACTATACCCTTGGAAATCGCGCTGCATCCTTCACAGGGCAACAATATCAGTTTTGCAGCCATGGTGCCTTTGCAAGTGGCACAACTTATGAAAACCAACTTACAAGGGATGCAACGAATTGACACCCTGATTATTGGAGGGTCTGCCATAAGCACAACACTCGAAAACGCCTTGCAGGCAGTTGACACCCGCTGCTGGCATACCTACGCTATGACGGAAACCGTGAGCCATGTGGCCATTCGCCCTATAAATGGGCCGAATAGGTCGGATTGGTTTACTCCCATGCATGGCGTTTCGGTTTCGCTAAACCACAGAGGTTGCCTTAGAATAGATGCACCGCAAGTGGCTGCATTGCCGGTGGAAACAAACGATTTGGCAATAATTTCGGATGGGAAATTCCGAATCATGGGGAGAATTGACGATATGGTTGTAAGCGCGGGTCATAAAATATTTCTGCCGGAAATAGAACAAAAATTGGAGACTAAACTCGAAATGCCCTTTTTTCTTGTTCCCGAAAACCATGATGCAGCCGGCCAAATTGTAGTGCTATACTTAGAAAGCCAACTTCCTGAAGATGAATTGCAACCATTGATAGATAAGGCGAGCAGAGAAATACCAACTTATGCAAAGCCACGCAAAATAGTGCAGATTTCCAAATTCCAATATCTGGGCAGCGGCAAGATCGACAAGTTGGGCACGCAACAAATGCAATCAGGCAAATAGTATTTGTAAGAAAAAAATAAATCTGCCTTACATTTGCTGCTGTATCTCACTAAACAAGTATGCTGGAATTTTAACAATACCGTTTTGAGCGATACGATTAAACCTTAGACAGCTCTGCCAAATCCAACCAATTTCTTTCGCATTTGGAAACACGAAACCTACCAAAAAGAAAGTAATGGCAGCGGGGTAAAAAAGGTAGCAAATTCAAAAAAAAACTGGAAAAACAACTTTTCCTTTTCTCAAAATATTAATCAAAGATGGACACTCCCGACCAACATGATCTAACCCTTTCGCGACCTGTGTTGGAAATGCTGATGGTTGCAAATGAGTATTGCTTATTTATGGAAAAAGCAGACTCACAATCTTCTGAAAAGGTGATAGCTTTTTTCACAAAAATTGCTCCGCTATTGTTTCTGAGAGGCAATCTTCTGCCAGAAATTGAGCAAGATGAAGATTTTATTGCCGACCGCTTTGTTACCGAGGAGCAATGGGAAAATGTATTTAAAACCCTTCGCAAGATTTTTGGGCCATTAGATAGCTATTTTACTTTGAATGAAACCCACGATACTATTGAAGCGAGCCTGTCTGATAATATGGCCGACATTTATCAGGACATGAAAGATTTTGTAATGGTTTTTCAAAAAAACACCTATCAATCCCGTTTAAACGCCATTATCCAGGCACGCATTTTGTTTGCTGAGCGATGGGGGAGCGTTTTGCTCCAAGCATTATTCACCTGTCACAAAATATCCTTGAATGCACCCGCAAAGGAGTCAGACGATTTTGATGAAGCATGGTAGTGGAATACTTTTTGTGTTACTTTTACTTTTTTAGCAGCTGTGGATAATTTAAAATTTTTGAAAATGAAATCAATTCTTGCAGCATTAATGCTGCTTTTTGTATCAACTATTGGCGCAGCGCAGCCAGTGGGCCACAAAATCACAGTAAACATACAAGATTTGGATGAAGGTCCAGTTCTCTTAGCATACCATTTTGGCAATAGGCAATTTATTCAAGATTCTGCAAATGTGGCAAGTCCAGGTGTATTTGTTTTTGAAAGTTCTGAAAGACTTCCTGCAGGAATCTACCTTATCGTAGCACCCGATCAGCAGCTTTTTGAATTGATAATTGACCAGACACAGCATTTTGCAATTTATACACGCAAGGGAGCATTCGAAACCGAAACTCGCTTTGTTGGCTCCCCGGAAAACGAAGCTTTCTTTGCATATATGCAAACTGTAACCGATATAGGGCAACAGATTTTTGCATTACAATCCAAAATGTCGGTTGAAGGAGTTACTGCTGACCAACGAGCAAATTTGTCTTATGAAATTCAAAGTTTGAACAAAGAAATAACAGCAAGACAAAATCAATACATACAACTTTTCCCCAATTGTCTATTCAGTTTGGTATTGAAGGCCCAACGCGACCCACAGCCACCTGTGCCGCCCATGCTGGCCGCAGACGGAAGTATTGACCAATTTGCAATGTACAAGCATTATGTTGCCAATTTTTGGAAAAACATGAATTTTTCGGATGCTCGTATTCTCCGAACCCCCGTGTTTCAAAATCGATTGGAAAGATATTTCAGTTCTGTGGTTATGCAAATCCCCGATAGCATCATAACCGCTGCCGACCGTTTCTTGGAAAAAGCGCGGGCAAACAAAGAAATATTCAGATTTTCGCTATGGTTCATTACCAGCCATTTCGAGAGATCGCAGATAATGGGGCACGATGCAGTGTTTGTACACATGGTTGAGAAATACTATCTCACAGGGCAAGCAGACTGGGCTACGCAGGCAACTTTGAATCAATTGCGGGAAAGAGTTGCGCGGCTAAAGCCATTGCTAATTGGTAAGGTTGCGCCCAATATTCAAATGTTTTTGCC
>DMJL01000131.1 GCA_003451785.1 Bacteroidales bacterium | reverse complement strand
AGTTTTACGGTTGTTTTTGGGATTCGTTGCAATTGCGCGTTTTCGACTTCAAGACCCATCTCTTCTAATTTTTTCTGCATACTGCCAAAATCTTCCAAGGCAGTATAAATAGTAAAAAACTGATCTTCGACTTCTACATCCTCAGCTCCAGCATCTATCACCGTCATGATAAAATCATCTTCTTGAAGATTTTTAACGGGTACGCTAAATACGCCCTTGCGGTCGAAAATAAAGCTTAATGCTCCGTTGGTTTCCAACTTGCCATTGTGCTTGTTGAAATACGATCGAATGTTTGCAACCGTGCGCTGCAAATTATCGGTTAGGCAATCAATATAGACAGCTACACCAAAGTTGGCATAACCTTCGTAGGTAACCTCGGTAAAATTCCCGGCACTCTTATCCCCGGCTTTTGAAATGGCTCTTTGGATATTGTCTTTGGGCATATTAACGCCCTTGGCATTGGCAATGGCCAATCGCAAGCGGGGATTACCTTCGGGGTCGGCTACCCCCTCTCGTACTGCAACGGTAATTTCTTTTATAATTTTAGAAAATATCTTGGAACGCTTGGCATCCAATGCGCCCTTCTTCCTTTTTATGGTTGACCATTTGCTGTGACCTGACATAGATTTTGCCTTAAAAAATTGGGCTGTAAAATTAGGAAAAGTATTTGGAACTAAAAAAGCAGAACAACTAAGTTACAGGATTGCCATACAATGTTTGGCAAATTGTGGTATGTACATTTCGGAGTCCTTTTGTTAATAAATCCCAAATCTGAAGCCAATTAGCAAATTTTAATGGCAAAAGTTTTCATCTAAAAATTAACCAGTAGCACACCAACCGAAAATGGGTGAAGTTGCGGACCTCTATTGTCGCGAAATAATCCATTGAGAGAGTAGGAAGCAAATAGCCCAACACTGCCAATGCCTACTCTTGCTTGCAAATCGTATCTGAAGGGGTTAAGAAAAAAATCGTCGCGGGTGCGTCTTTTTTCTCTATCATTGTTGGGAAAATATACTTGTTTGGAATATGAACCTATACGGGCGCCAACATTCAATCCCGCCGACAGATAGAAAGTCTTACGACCACGATGACCTCCACCCTGATATTCCATCATGAAAGGCACATTCAACCAAGTTACAGTAAGCCTATTTTGGCGCATTCCTTGTACATCAACAGGGACAAAATCAACGGAATGCGAACCTTTTATTAATACTTTTTCATTGCCAAATCGATAATTATTCCAACCAATTCCGATACCGGTAAAAAGACCAAGCCTATAGCGAAAAAGGTTTAAGTTTTGCTGAAAAAGGTTCAGGTTCACGGCAATAGATCGTTCATATCGCAATTCGAACGGCTCATGCCCAAAGGGCATTGTAAGGTTGTGGGCAGGGGTTAAATAACCATTTATCCCTAATTCAAATCCCGTCCAATTGCTTCTGAACTGACGATTGCTGCGGCGGCGCTCTACCTCTACATCATCATCTTCGTTTATCCTTATTTCTACCGGGCCTACCCTCACCCTTTCGGTTTTGCTTTCAGCTTGTGATATTGGCTCATGGTCATCATTAAGATTCTCGACAGATGCCATACCCGATAGTTCGATATTTTGCAAAACGGGGTTTCCCTTTATGGTAAGTTGCGATGCCCCACTTGCTCTGCCAGAAATAATGGTGGCGGCCAACACCGATGCGTTGGATGCCCCCGATATATCAACCTCGGTGCTTACTGTTTCCAAATTGAGTGCATCTACCTTTGCAGATCCGGAAAGTATTGCGGAATGCACGGTTGCAATTCCTTGTAGGCTTGCCCTACTTGCGCCGCTCAAATTTGTGGTTAGTTTTTCGGTTTCGACTTGCAAATCAAAGCGCGATGCATTTCTGCCATCCAAGTAAAGTAAAGGTGACCGAAGCGGTTGTTCGCTCGAAAAGGAAACCAAATCACCTGCCTGAAGTTTCATAAAATATGGTGCCGTAATCCGTGCTTCAATGCGAGTAATATTGCGGGCAGTTCCCACATCTCTTAGCACCAGCATATCGCCAACAACCTCTACTGAAACATTTGGTAGTATCCTTTGGTCGGCATCGATGGTAACTTCATGGTTCTCACCTTGTGAAAGATGAATTGTAAACATACCGGTAGCCTCTACACCTGTGAAAGGTGTAACTGTAAATTGCTGTGCTGCAACTATAAATGGAGCAACCAGAAGAATTATTGCTGAAAAAAAGATTTTATTCATAAAAGAAACATTAAAACTCATTTACCATCGAAAATTGCTTATCACTAATTGCCGCTTCTTATTGTTCCAATCCCGGCGCTACTCACTTTCCTTTGGGCTGGGTTGCCATAATACCTTATAGAGCCTACACCGCTCAAGCTGGCATCGATTAGTTCGGATGCATAAACTTCGGCTGAGCCGGCTCCGGATAGGCTAATGAGGGTTTCGCGGGTAATCAGGTTGGCGCTTTGCAGGTGGCTTGCCCCCGAAAGATCAATATAATGTTGTCCGGCTTCCCCTTTGAGCCTTAAATCGCCTGCGCCCGACAAATTGGTTCGCAAAATCCGGGCATCAACTATCAGGTCAATCTCTCCGGCCCCACTGATATCGAAGGTCAACTCGCGGCTTTCGACAGGCTCTGTCGAGCGCAATGTGCCAGCTCCCGATATGCTCACCCGGGTCAACTCAGGATAGGTTATTGTTAGATTGCTTCGCGTTGGTCTTAGAATCTGGTTGTTGCGGGTGCTGATAGTCAGAGTTCCTGCTTTGACCTGAATATTTACAAGCTCCATCAGATTCGAGTCTGTTTCAATGATTACCTGCGGGTTGTTACCCCTGGTTAAGGTAACATTAAACATTCCGCCTAAATCAATATTTTCAAAACGCTCAAGAGATAAGGTGTCGGTTACCAAATTACCGTCGCCTGCAATAGACCTGCTATCGACAAGCACGCACGAAGCCATGGTGATGAATAATGCAAAAGACACGAACCAGATGTGAAGTGGCTTTAAGGTTTTCATTTTTTTGATTGGTTTTGGTTTACTGATGTATGACGGCAAGGGCTAAAAAATGTTACAGCAGCGCTTTCTTTTGCTTACAGGTAGCTGAGGCAAAATGCAAAAAACCGAAATGAACCCTAAGAAAAACGATTAGAGAACTTTGCGAAAAACTGAGCACCCCTGGCGGTTAAACACTTATGTGCCTACTTCTTTAGGACTTCTATCAAGGGATATATTGACCGATAATGAGGAGCTTTTTTACCGCTATGAACGCAAGGTAAATTCGCAAGGAACGCTATGGAAAAAATTAGCGAACTTTGCGAAAAGCTTTGCGCCCTTTGCGGTTAAACTCTTATATAACTACTTCTGAACACATTGGAACAAACCCTGCCGATTTAGGGTTTGTATTTCTCCCGAAAGGGCATAGAAATCAGGTAGCCGCCCTAAACTGCTGCAAAAACCTTAAATCGTTTTCAAAAAACATTCTGAGGTCTTTTATCTGATAGGTGAGCATGGTGATGCGTTCAATACCCATTCCAAATGCAAATCCTGAATAAATTTTGCTATCTATTCCGCAATTTTCCAACACACTTGGGTCCACCATCCCGCAGCCCATAATTTCAATCCATCCGGTATATTTGCACAGGTTGCAGCCTTTTCCGCCACAGATGCTGCACGAAACATCCATCTCTGCCGAAGGCTCTGTAAAAGGAAAGAAAGATGGTCTGAGTCGTATTTCAGTATTTTCTCCAAACATTTCGCGGGCAAAATAGAGCAATGTTTGGCGCATATCGGCAAACGACACACCCTTGTCAATATAAAGCCCTTCTACCTGATGGAAGATGCAATGCGCCCTTGCCGAAATGGCTTCGTTTCTGAATACCCTGCCGGGAGAAATTGTTCTAATGGGTGGTTTTTGGCTTTCCATAACCCGCACCTGTACTGAGCTGGTATGTGTGCGCAATGCAAGGTCAGGGTTTTTGCCAATAAAAAAAGTATCCTGCATATCGCGGGCCGGATGCTCCAAAGGGAAGTTGAGTGCGCTGAAGTTGTGCCAATCGTCTTCCATTTCGGGTCCATCGGAAATTACAAATCCTATTTTTTCGAAAATGCCATTGATTCTATTGCGCACAATGGAAATGGGATGCCTAGCTCCCAATGGTGCAAAATCGGCAGGCATTGACAAATCGGGCACATCAGAGCCTTTTTGTGCTTCCAGAGCCTGATCCAATAAGTCTTTGGCATGGGCAATTTTTGCAATTGCTTTTTCTTTGAGCTCATTGAGCATCTTGCCGGTTTCTCTACGAAGTGCAGGATCAACACTCTTAAACTCGTTGAAAAGCTCCGCAATTACTCCCTTTTTGGAGAGCATTTTGTTGCGATATGCTTCAAGGACTTCGGGGGTAGTTGCCGAAAACTCTTCTAATTCCCCCAAAAGTTGTTGCATTCTTTCAATCATACTGTTTTTCTCTAATTTTCCAACAATACTACCCTCATAGAAACATCTTGTAGTGGGCGATTTGCAGGGTCGGTTTGCACTGCTGCGATGCTGGCAATCACTTCGAGACCCGAAATTACTTGTCCAAAAACGGTATAAGTATAGTCTAAATGGGGTGTTCCGCCAACGGTGGTATAAATCTGGCGTGCTTCGGGAGTAATGTTTAACCCCCTACGCTCGGCAAACAAGGTAAGTTCTTCGTCGGTCCACACCCTACCTTGCACAATATAGAATTGCGAGCCTGATGACCTACGCTCGGGATTTACCTGATCGCCCATTCGCGCTGCTGCAAGTGCGCCAAGGCGGTGAAACTTGCCCGGTACAATCTCGGCAGGAAGAGTATAGCCCGGATCGCCCATTCCCAATGGCTGACCCGGCTGCGCACCGCGAGAGTTGGGATCGCCACCCTGAATCATGAAACCATCTATTACACGATGAAAAAGCAAACCATCATAAAAGCCCTCACGGGTAAGCTTCACAAAATTGTCGCGATGCAAAGGAGTCTCATTAAAAAGTTCTACAACGATATCTCCATGTGTTGTAATAAACTTCACCCTGATGTTTTGTGGGTTTTGATTTTCGTTGTATTGCACGGTGGAGGCGTTAGCCGTGTTGCCCGAAAAAGGGGCATTACCACACGAAATTAGGAGAACTAGTAATATCAAAAAGCTTGACGATACAGCACTTATGCGCATATTACAGTGATTTAAAAAATTTGACCCACAAAAGTACGATTTTTTGGATAGAGGCAATTATCCCGACATATATTGGCAAACCATTGACAAAATGCTATCTAATAATATGCCCATAGAAATGCTCACTACTCAGATGTGCCTAAAATTATTTTAGGGAATAATTCGGTTGAGTGCATCTGCAAAAGTTTTGCGTTTGGATTTAAGCTCCATGTCCAACTTTAAAAATCCCGTTAGTTCGCTTTCGTCCACGGCATTGCTCAGTTTAATTTGATTGTCGGCAATCATTCTATCTATTCTTTTTAGCTTGAAAGCATACAAAATTTGCAAAAGGCTTTCTTTGATGTTTTCTGACTCGGGCTTCACATATATATGGTGCTTTGCCTGCCAATTTTCACTTAGCTGATAGGGCGTTTCGATAAGGCTCATGGTAATTTGCCTCACCAATGCATCGGGATGGTCCGTGAAAACGCGCAATGCAGGAACTTCTGCATTTTGAATATTGTACTGAAAAATTTGATGAATTTTCTGGCATACTTCATTATCGAATGTAAGTTGATCGCTACTTAAGTCTTCAACAACAAAGTCGGCAAGTCTAACGCTTACTATAATGGGCTTACCCAGGTCGTCGAGTGCATCCAATTCCAGCATTCTGTCGCCATATTGCAGCAACATTCGAATCACTTCCTTCTCATGGAACCCATTGGTAACATTCTTACTGGCCGTCGGATGCTGCGGTTCGGGAATATATTCGGGCGCAACATCTATGGGCGATTGCTCAAATTCTGCAGGTAGCACCTTTTTGCGGCGAATGCGGTTGGTTTCGTCAATCAGCAACGACTCCTCGATTTGCAGCATTTCGCTGCATTTGCGGGTATATAGACTTCGGGTGATAGGGTCGGCTACTAAGGCAATAGTTTGGGCAATCTCTTTGATGAGAGAGGCCTTTTTTATAGGATCATTCTGCGCCTCATTGAGCAACAATTTGGTTTTGAATGAAATAAAATCCACCGAATTCTCGGCAATAAATTGCTGCACCTCTACCGGACGGTATTTGCGGGCGTAGGAATCGGGGTCTTCGCCATCGGGGAATAACACCAGTCGCACATTAAGACCTTCAGAAAGAATCATATCCACGCCTCTAAACGCTGCTTTGATGCCAGCAGGGTCGCCATCAAAAAGAAGAGTGATATTGGATGTATAACGCCTTATGAGCCGTATCTGATCTGCAGTGAGCGAAGTGCCCGAAGATGCGATAACATTCTCAATACCCGCCTGATGCATAGAGATAACATCTGTATAACCTTCTACCAACAGACAGTTGTCGAGTTTAGCAATAGCCGTGCGGGAATGAAAAATACCATACAGAATTTTACTCTTATGGTAAATATCGTTTTCCGGCGAATTGAGGTATTTTGGTTTATTCTTGTCGGAAATAAGCAGGCGAGCACCAAATCCCAATACTCTGCCCGACACGCTATGCACCGGGAAGATAATGCGCGATCGGAAAGTGTCGTAAATCTGATGATCGGATTCCTTAACAAGCCCGGATTTTATAAGCAGTTCTTTTTTATAACCATTCTTAGCGGCATAGCGGGCAAAGTTGTCCCATTGACCCGGGCTGTAGCCCAAACCAAACTTTTTGATGGTTTCTAAGCTAAAACCTCTCTCCTTCAGATAGAGCATTGCAATAGCTTTACCCTCCTCCGATTGATAAAGTGTATCTTCAAAATATTTTTGGGCAAAAGCCGTAAGGTTAAACAATGCCTCCTTCTCATCTATGGCTATTTGTTGTTCTTCTGATGGCTTCTCCTCCTCTATTTCCACTTGGTATTTACGAGCCAGATAGCGCAAGGCATCCGGATAGGAATACTGCTCGTGTTCCATAAGAAAACTTACAGCACTGCCGGCCTTACCGCAACCAAAGCATTTGTAGATACCCTTTACAGGAGAAACATGAAACGATGGGGTCTTCTCATTATGAAAAGGACATAAACCTATAAGGTTGATACCCCTTTTTTTGAGTTTCACAAATTCACCCACCACCTCTTCCACCCTGGTGGCATCCAATATTTTTCCAATTGTATCGGGCGTAATCATACACAGAGATTCTGCTGCGAATTTACAATGTTTAATTGCGTAGGTAAAGATGATTTGAAAACAATTCGGCAGTATTGTTTCTATAAAGGTTTTTTCTAAAAAATTCGGTTCTTATGGGATTTCCAAAGCAGCTTACAGCCTGTTAGTTGCCATTACCCTTTGTAGAAAAAATGCATCCCCAAAATTTTGAACCTTATTATCCGGCCCTGATTATCGAGGGTTTCAAACTGTAGCAATAAGGTTATCGGGTGTTGGGTTGCCTATGCTACTAAGGTTTAAAAGAAGCTATTTGTGCATTGATATTTGTTGAATGATTGACAATAAAAAAACTTAATACCGGTTTGGAGGTAACTTCCCCTACTGCAACGCTCCAAATAATCTGCTTAGCAACTTGCCTTCAAAATTTTCAAACTACGATTTGAACGGTTGTTTTATTTTCAATAAGTTTTTTACTTTTGTCCATGATTTAAACCACCATTATAATAGATTTAACAACAATTTAAACTGCATTCTTTATGGAAACCAATTACCTAACCGACCTGATGTTGCCGCTTTCATTAGCAGTAATCATGCTTGGAATGGGTCTCTCGCTCACGATTGACGATTTTAAGCGCATTGTAAAGTACCCCAAAGCCGTTGCGGTTGGATTCACAAACCAAATAATCCTATTGCCTATAGTAGGATTTCTCCTTATAAAAATTTTTGGAATGCAAAATATGGATCTTGCCGTTGGCATCATGGTGCTTGCTGCCTGCCCAGGAGGGCCTACTTCCAACCTCATTGCCCATATTTCTCGTGGTGACACAGCCCTTTCTATTACGCTCACTGCCGTTTCCAGTTTAATCACCATCATTACTATACCCATAGTGGTCAACCTCTCATTGTCCTACTTCATGGCTCAGGGGGAGTATGTACCGCTGCCATTGTTGGAAACCATTTTAAGGCTTCTGATTATCACATTGGTACCCGTTGGAATTGGTATGATTGTAAGGTCGAAAGCCACAGAATTCGCCTTTAGGATGGACAAACCTGTTAAAATTCTTTCGGGTGTTTTGCTTTTTGTAATCATTTTTGCCACCATTCTCACCAATAGCGAAATATTTGTACAATCTTTCAGAGATGTGGGGTTGATAACACTTTCGCTCAATTTTGCAATGCTATTGATTGGATATTTCACATCCAGAATCTTTGCCCTAAATGTTACACAAAGCATCACCATTTCTATTGAAACAGGCATTCAGAATGGCACCTTGGGTATCATGATAGCCAGCACCTTGCTGCACAACAATGCAATGGCTATTTCTCCGGCCATTTACAGCCTGATTATGTTCATGACCGCCGGTTTTATCATTGGCTGGATGAATCTGAAAGTGAAAAACAAAAAACTGGCTATCAGATAAGGCGATTCTTCTGTTAAATCATTGCCGAGAAATAGGCAATGATTTAGCTAATAGTATATTACCTCCCAAAACTCTTGCAGCATTTGCACGAATTTTGGGAGGTTTTTTTGTACATCAGTACCCATTCAAATTGGTCAATTTTACTATGCGAATACGCATATTTCAGTTACCCTAAGGCAACATTTACAAGAACCTACAGGTAAATCCTATTTCTAAAATTTAAGAATTCCACTTCCCCAATACATAGCTTAACGCAGGGCTTGTCAGATCCTAAAAAGTCTTCCCTTAGCGGGATTGGGGCTCGATAATAAGGCTTTGTAAGAAAGGAATCTTTTTCTCAGGACATTCAAAGTTTTTGGCGTAATCAATGCTTGATTCTTCTCAAAAAATGCAAGCACTGTGCTTTATATGGGCGGTTTGTTGCGTAGCAGCCCAAACCAGAGGCTCAATTTGCCTTGTTTGGCTTTTGGAGTGTCTTTTTCTGAGAGATTCAAACTGGCACCAACGGCTTGGCTCTGATGTTGCCTGTATAGTATTAATGGTTCAGGTATGAAAGAAACTTCATCCATGCAGGCACCTGCAGTTGCTATCCAGCCATCGTGCAAAAACCAAGGACTATGCGGAACTGGCATCAACTGCTCGACAATCTTTTTTCTGAATGCCATGGTTGCTCCGGTTACAAAATGACCCGAAAGCAACAGGAAAATTCCAAAATGCTTTCTATGGAATCTTTGCAAATACTTTTTCTTCAATCCCACCCGCTCAAACATGGTAATTTTCAAATCGTTTAGCTGCTCATCCACCAACTGTGCATCAGAAAATACTATCGAAAACCTATGATTGCCAAAAAACTGCAGGATTTTAGAAGCCTTTTCGGGCATCCAAACATCGTCTTGGTCGCTAAGAAAAACAATCTCTTCTTCACATAACCCAATAGCCTTTTCAAAGTTCCTTACTACACCAAGATTCTCAGTATTTACTACATGCTTCCATAGGATTGCTGGAAATCGCATCATGAAATCATTTACAATTTGGTTGGTCTGATCAGTAGAACCATCGTCGCAGACAACTATTTGGTGAGGAGGAGCGGATTGCTTCAAAATGCTCGAAAGCTGCTCGGGCAAAAGTTTGCTGCCATTATAGGTGCAAAGTGCTACCGAGTATTTTGTGGTATTGGTCTCCATATTGTCTTGAAAATTACATACGCAAAAACTTGCCAAAGCAATAATAGCCGTTTCTTTTAATTTTGGCATTGCTAAAATAGTAT